>JAAUTM010000025.1 GCA_012031455.1 Phycisphaerales bacterium | reverse complement strand
TCGCGTTGGAATATGGAAGGAAACGATGTCGGAGGTCAGGGTTTACAACAATGTTTATGGAACGACCATCCTCAAAGCCTCGTACCACGACCAGACGTCGCGGTTTTTCGTCGGCATAGCAAGCGTCGTGGTGCGGCTGCGATTCTGGCGATGATGTTTCTGGTCATCTTCGGAGCGCTTGCCACGGCCATGGCGATCGTTGCGCAAGGGAATCTGTCCACGGCTGATTCGCATCTGAAAATTAATCGTACTCTGGCTGCTGCGGAGACTGGTCTGAACTTCGTGATGTATCGGCTCAACAAAGTCACCAAGGGCATCACCACCAGTTCAGGGTTGATCGATGAGACCAATGCGCCGACGCTCTGGAACAGTGTACGGGCATCGATGCTGACATCCATGGCCGGGGAAGTTCATCATTTGCAGGCACCTTATGAAACAGGCACGACGCTGGTGATCGGGCCGGTCGCCTTGGAACCCTTTATCCTGCCGCAGAATCACCAGCCCGGTGACCCGGTTCCGGGAGTAATGACCTTCACCGCTACATTAACGCCACACCCTCTGACGGGTGAAAATTACAATTCAGATTACTACAAGAGGGAACCATACAGCTCCATGTCCCCTGCGGTGTCCAATACCAATAAGCTGGATTCCACCTGGATACGCATTCGTGTGCAAGCCAGTGAAGGCCCTTACGGTCAGCAGGTGACTCGTGCCTTGCAGATGGATTTCCGCCTGGAGAAGAAAATCAAGTTCGCCATTCTTTCGCGCAGCAGGGTGATGATCGGCAGGCATGTGATGATCGAAGGCCCGATCGGCAGCCGGTTCACGGAAACCGACCTCCCCAACGGCCACCCGGTGCAGATGGAATGTGATTTCCGCGGACTAGCTTCAGCGCTGGATACCAAACTTGATGAATTCATTAACACTCTGGCACTCAACGATCAGAATTCCGACAATCGACTGAACCTGGCTGATTCCCGCGAAGTGGACAATATCGTCAACCCCGCGCAATACGATACCAACGCCGATGGCTACATTGATGATTATGATTTCTTCCTGGCACATTTTGATGTGGATAAAAAGGGCTTTGTCACGGCAGGGGATCTGGATGCATCCAACGATATCCGCGCTGCTCAGTTGCTGTCTCTTATTGATACATTCGGCGATCCCACCCGCAGCGGTTACAACGATGGCATCATTGATGAGTACGATCGATACACCAAGATTCGTGGGCAGATTCAAATCCTTGCGGGTTTGGCAGGATGGCTCAACGGAGCAGCAGGTGGGGCACTTCAACCCATATTTCAAGGTGGTGTGATACCCGAAGGTTCCGAACCGCCTGTGGTATTCGAAGCCGACGATACATCGCTCTATCAATTTACTCCATCCGATTTCAATACCGGGACATTCAAGAACATCGCCACGGGTGACCTCATTCAGCAGGCCAACGCCGAGGCACTTAAACACGATCCTGACAATCCCGAATCTCCCAAACCGCTGGGTACGACGGTGTTCGAAGCCGTACCGTATGGATCCGCACATCCCTACGACTACTATCAACGGCCAGTATTCGAAAACATGACCTTCACCAATGTGCGCATCCCCAAAGGTACCAACGCACTGTTTAAAAACTGCAAGTTCGTGGGTTGCACATTTGTGGAAACCACCAGCGATAATACCGACCCGAACTTCAACTACGCAGGCATGCTCGAAGGCGACCAAACCCAGAAGTATCCAAGCATGACCGCAGTGGTAGGAGGTGTCGATGTCAGTGATACCAAGGCATTGGCTAACAACCTGCGATTTGATGGTTGTAAGTTTGAAGGCGCGGTCGTCAGCGATGTACCCGGCGAGTTCACACACGCTCGTAACAAACTGGCTTTTACGGGTAATACCCAATTTAATATCGAAGATTCGGTCAGCCTCAGTGACAGCGAAAAGCAGTTATATCGCAGGTCCACTTTGCTGACTCCGCACTATTCGGTGGAAATGGGTACCTTCATCGATCCCAACAACAGCAATGAGAATGTCCAGCTCACCGGTACGATTGTCGCTGGTGTGGTGGATTTGCGCGGCAATATCAAGGTCGAAGGTACCATCCTTACAACCTTCGAACCCAAAAGTGATACTGGTCCAGTCATCGGCGACACCAGTCCGCAATTCAATACCACCCTGGGCTACTTCCCCTCAGTGTCCGGCGATCTTGAAGCTGAATTGCCCACCGGCGGACTAGGTAAGGTGCAGGTTCGCTACAACCCTACCATCCCCATGCCCGACGGCATCACCGGTCCGATCAGCATGACCCCCGATTATGAAACCTATACCGAAACCGGTGCTCCATAATGAATACCCGTAATTCAACATATTGCATGCATATCGGCCCCGGCACAACTAGGCCAGGGGTTGCATCCAATCGATCGAGAGCGGGACTTTCCGTGGTAGAACTGCTCATATCCCTGGCGATTTCCGCGATGCTGCTCACTGCCACAATGGTAGCTACCGATGCTTGTTTCAAAGCCTATGCAGATGCCACCGAGCAATTCTCCACCCATGCTGCCACCCGCATGGTTACCCATCGATTGCTCACGCTCATCCGTACCAACACCGCCCACGGACCTTTAAAAAGCATTGCGGCTCATCAGGTAAGTATCAAAGACCCGTCGGATATCACCAAGGTATATACTGCGGACATTGCTGCTGCGAGTATAAGCGGAAACAACATTACTTCGCCGTATATAGAAATGATCGATACCAAAGGCGTGCATCTGAAGATCGCCTACCTCAGTTACAAAGACAGCAACAACATCACACGCAAGGAGCTTTGGTTGTTCAGCAAGCCGGGCACCGCCAATGAGGTCAGTCAGCCCCTGCTGGACAGTGTGAATGATTGCGTATTCACCAGCGTCCGTCGAAAGAACAGCAAAGGGGTGTGGGTATTACAACGGGCGACGATGGACCTGACCGTTCAGCCGGGGCAGGACAACACCCTCACCATCGAAAACGGTACGGTCGTGCCGGTGCGTTTTTATGCTTCCACCAAGCCTCGCAAGCTCGATCTATGATCATGATCAGCCTTGGTTTGATTGTCGGTAAGTGGGCTACTTAGGTGCCGGCGGCGGGCTTTGACGCACTTCCTGTGGGTTCTGGGGTAATTGGTTGAAGTAGCCTTTGATGGCCTGATGGTACCTTTGCGGGACGCGATCCTCGGTAATGGCACGTTCAGCATCACTGCGGGCTTCACGCACTGCGGTATCAAACTCCACCTGAGCTGGCCCGGCAGCATTTTCCCCAGGGGTGAGCCACGAGGCGATCACCCGGCCTTCCCCCTGTGCGTTGGCACTTTCCGCCTGCGTCTGGTAGGCCGCTGTGCTGTCGCTCTGGTCCCATCGGGTTTCCGCCTGGCTGGTTGCCGATGCCCGGTCCAATTCCTCCTCCGGGTTTTTGCGAAGCCTGTAGCGGGTTTTGCATCCAAGGCATCTGGCTGGGTGACATTCCCTGTCCCATGCCCTGCCCGCCACCCTGACCCAGCGATTGCATGGCCTGCTGCATCTGCCCCTGAGCCTGCTGCATCTGCTGCAACTGCTGCTGCATCTGTGCCATCTGCGACAATTGCTGACTCATCTGTCCCTGACCCTGCTGCCAAGGGCTGATTTTGTGAAGGTTGCCCCTGTTGGCCTTGCTGACCCTGCTGACCGGCTGACTGGGCCATCTGCTGCAAAGCCTGGCTCATCTGTTGCGAACCACCCTGACATTGCGAGCAGTTCTGCGCTTGCTGCTGTTGTTGTGACAACTGCTGAGCAAGCTGCTGTGCCTGCTGCTGGCTCATTCCCTGCTGCTGCAACTGCTGGGCGAGTTGCTGCTGGCTGGCACCCTGCTGCAATTGCTGCTGAATCTGTTGTTGCTGCTGTTGCGACAAGCCAGCATTCTGCATGGTCTGCTGCATCTGTTGTTGCGCCTGTGCCTGCTGCATCGCCTGATTCTGGGCAGCCTGTGCCAGTTGCTGCGCCAGGTTTTGTAACTGATTCTGCAATGCCTGACGATCCTCAGCACTGAGGTTGTCGAGTTCCTTGGACAGGTTTTCCAATTCCTTTAAAGCCGCAGCGAAATCACTGCGTTGCAAGGCCTGAGCAAAGCGATCCGCAGGTCCGGGTTGACCGGCATCCAACCTGCTCATCGACGATTGCATGGTCTGCGTCATCTGCTCCTGCCGGGCTGTCTGCTCCGCCAGTTTTTCCTGAACCTCCGACAACCGGGCTGCGGCCTCCTGCTTGCTTTGCGGGGTGGTCAGTTCCTTCTGTGTGATTTCAGCCAGTCCCTGCAGGCTGTCTTTAAGCTCTTGGGGTGTTTCATTCAGGTTCTGCTGATCTTTAAGTTTCACGCAGTACTTCCACGGTTTTGGCCAGCTGTTCCTGTGCTGCTTCAGTTGCCTGTTCCTGCTGCTTGGCAAGTTCTTCCTGACGGGTACGTTCCTGACCCCAGCCCAGCCAGTCCTGTGGCACAAGGAAATACAAGCCCAGCGCCATCGCCATCGCTACCGGTATCCAGGCCCAGGGTCTGGTCCAGCGATAGGGGAATGCCTGATTCAACGATGCCTGCTGTGCCGCATGATCAGCTTCCTCCTTCACCTGTTTGGCAAAGGGGTCCTCGCTGCGTTCCACATGCAGGGCGGTGGCCAATCGGTCTTTTAAATGCAATCGATCATCGATCATCGCCGCCAGGGTGTTATCCCCGGGTGACTTCCACAAACCAGTTACTAATGCCGTCATCACCGCCACACCTGCAAGCACGACAAATGCCCAAGGTTCATCATCAAGGCCCCACAACCTTGTGGCCATCATGAACAACACCGCCACACCCAAAGCAAGTAGCAGCGACCAGCCCAGCGCCGTAATGACTCGTTGCCCACGGTAGCGGGTGCGAGCCATCTGCAAGGTTTTCCGCATCGGGGTCATGGTTGGTATCCCTGTGCATCCAAAGGAAAGCAGGGTTCAAGGCCGTGTTGCTTACTCCCACAATCATACGCTGACGACCACCATCCAGCCTATGTTATTTCAGTTTTCCTACAAACTCATGCAGCCGGGCCAATTGTTCCAGCAGAGGTCCGACTTCATTGATATTGAGCATGGTGGCCGCATCTGACAAGGCTTTGGTGGGATCAGGGTGTACTTCCATGAACAGGGCCTGCACTCCAGCCGTCACCGCGCAACGTGCCAGCAAGGGTGCGCGTTCAGGCCTGCCGCCGGATTGGTTGCCCTGACCACCGGGTTGCTGGGTGGAGTGAGTGACATCAAAGCACACCGGCCAGTCATAATCCATCATGTCCGCCAATCCGACAAAATCATTGATAAGTCGGTGATAACCAAAAAATGTTCCCCGTTCGGTCAGCATGATGCCTGCCTGATCCGCGCCGGATTCAACCAGTTTGTCCACCACGTTGCGCATTTCCAGAGGCGATAAAACTGTCCCTTTTTCACGTTCACAGCTTTTCCGGTCTTGGCACAGGCGGCTAGCAAATCCGTCTGCCTGCATAGAAATGCCGGTATCTGCAGCAGGTCTGCAACCCCCGCCACCACTTCCGCCTGCTGCGATTCATGCACATCCGTCGTCACGGGCAAACCCAGTTCCTTCTTCACCTGAGCCATCCATTGCAGTCCCGTTTCCATGCTCGGCCCGCGATAGCTGTGAATCGAACTGCGGTTGGCTTTGTCGAAACTGGCTTTGAATATGTAACCCAGCCCCAACCGGTCACAATGCTGCTTCATGATCCCTGCGATAGACAAACATAAATCCAGCGATTCTGCCACGCATGGCCCGGCGATGATCGCCAGTGGTGCACCCGGCCCGATTGTGACTTTGCCGATTTTGATACTACGCATAATCCCTACTTTCATTTTTGAGGGCTCTTTTGCCAATGGTTAATATCCATCCGTCCTGGTATTCACCGCATGTTGACCTTGCACGATGTCCACACTGGCGGAACAACCTAGTCGGTCCGCCCCTGCAGCAATCATTTTCATTGCATCGGCTGTGGTGCGTATCCCGCCTGAGGCTTTGACATACAACCCGCTGCTGTGCTTTTTGAGCAGTTGCACCGCTTCAACTGTGGCTCCCCCAGCCGCATGAAACCCCGTAGATGTTTTCACAAAGTCGCAACCCGATTCCCGTGCCGCCCGGCAGGCGATGGCAATGCGCGTTTCACCTTCTTCCACTCCCGCATCCTTCATCAGCAACGCTGTTTCCAAAATCACCTTCACGGTCACAGTCGGATTCCCCGCCCTGGCGGCCCTGACGATTTCCATGAACTCCAATTTCATCGCCGGCAGATCATGCGCCAATACCAGCGGCAAGCTGGCGACAAAATCAATTTCCAATGCCCCGTCCTTGACGGCACTGGCGGCTTCAATCGCTTTGATGGTCGGCTTGCATGCCCCCAGTGGAAACCCTACCACAGCACATGTTTTTACCGGGCTGCCTTGAAGTAAATTCGCTGCCTCTCTCACCCAACATCCATTGACACAGACAGAGGCAAACCCATGTTGCAACGCCTCCCGTACCACATGCTGCACCTGGGCAGCCGAGGCTTCGGGCTTCAGTAGCGTGTGATCAATGCGTGAGGCAAGTTTCAAGGCTGTTTTCCTGTGTGATTACCGATCAAGGTGCGGGCTGCATGACCGTTTTCAACGCATCAAAGTAACGCTGACGCTCAACCTCCGCCAATCCCAGATGTCCGCCTTCGGGGAATTCGATGAGATTTCCCAGCTGTGCGTATTGAGCCAGGGTTTGCGCGTGACGAATGGGTGCGATCGGGTCAAGCGTGCCATGCAGTACTAATAACGGGCAATGCAGCTTGCGGATGATCGTGCGATGATCCATCCATGCCACTCCCCAGGCCCCATGGCTGGATCACCAACCACGGAGCGATCCATGCCATCGGATAGGGTGGAAAATGCAAAGTGCGCAGAATCCCCGCCAACGCAATGCTCAGTTTTGGACATGATCCCTCCACCACCACAGCATTGATGATCGGTTGATTACCTTGATGTTCCGTTGCATCAGGCAAACCGGCTACGAATTGAATCACCACCCCCGCACCCATCGAATAACCCAACAGCACAATTGGCTGATGTGTGCCTAAACGCTCCCCAACCTGATCCACCACACAGCGCAGATCGCGTACTTCCCATGTGCCCAGTCGGCTTAACTTTGCCTCCGACTCGCCATGACCGCGCTGGTCATACACCACGATGCGTGATGCCAGGGCTACGACCGGATGCAACCTTGGCAATACGTCGTAACGACCTTCCCCCCAGCCATGACAGACCACCACCACCGGGCCATCAGCCTTTTTGCCCTGAATCACCCAGCCGGGTGTGTTGCTGCCATCGCTAAACACGAATTGAGTTTCTTCAAAAGTCCAGCCAAGTTGTCCCGGATCGGTAGGCAAATTTTTCGCCAGGGCGCTGGCGAAGGTTCGCCGTCGTGGGCGCAGCAACTCAACCGCTATCAGCAGTGAACCCAATCCAAGGGCGCTCAATCCGCCATATAGCAAAAGCCAGAGTAAACCCATGAGGCACTTGGTCGGTATTGGTCGGTGTAGCTGCGGCTATAAATCCAACGCTCATGTCATGCTGCTTGGAAACTATTTCATAACTCAGACCACGGTGGGGTGGGTGTCCCGCCTGACAATGGGCATAAGCCCATTTCGAACAACCATGGTCGACCCACATGAGCCTTTGGCTCATTGACAGGCCAGAGGTCTGCCCCACTCAAATCAGTGATGAAACGGTTTCTTACCCTGCCAGCACCTTGGCTGCTGCAGACAAAGCAGTACCGGGCGCAACCTTGAAGCCGTTGGCAATCAGTTCCGCTTCGATCCCGCACAGGCATGCCATGGTGTCCCCCGCATCGACATACCCCATGTGACTGATGCGGAAAACTTTCCCTTCCCATGTCCCGCCACGACCATCCTGTCCGCCGGCAATGTGTAATCCATGTTTATCACGCACCGCTGCTCTGAACTTCTTGTCATCGATCCCTTCGGGGTAAAACGCGCCGCTGACCGAATCACTGGGCGACTGGCTCACCAACTTCAAACCCATTGCTGAAAATGCCGCCCGGCTTGCTGCCGCCAGTTTCGCCGTGCGTGCCCATATATTTTCCAGGCCCTGTGCCTCCATCATCTTCAATGCCACCAATTGCCCACGCATCAATGTGAGCGGCGGAGTAAAGGGCACATCGTTATCCTTGGCGCTCTTGAGCCAGCGACGCAGGTCCAGGTTGTAATACCCGCTGGCCTTGCCCTCACTGAGCCGTTTGACCGCGCGCTCGCCCACCGCCACGTAACCCAGCCCCGGCGGAAGCATCATCGCCTTCTGCGAACCGGTCCACGATGCAATCCACCCCCCAGGCGTCCATTTCCACCGGCAACGCTCCCACGGCCGTGATGCCGTCCACCACCAAAAGCGCATCGGTCTTGCTCACCACCGCAGCAATGGCTTTCAAATCACAGGCCGAGGCTGTGCTGGTTTCCGAATGCACCACCACCACCACACTCACCCCCGGGTTTTCTTTGAGCACTTGTTCTACCTGCCCAGCCGACACGCCCTGTCCCCAAGGCACATTCACCTTGATGTTGGTGAGGTTCTGGGCCTTGGCATAATTGTCATAAATATCCTGCCAGCGTTCGCCGAATTTGCCACCGGCAATGCTCACCACCTTGCTACCCGGCGTAGCCAGCGAAATTTGTGTTGCTTCAAAAGCAGTGGTTCCCGAACCAGCGATCGACAGCACCGGTGCCTTGGTACGGAACACCGCTGCGAGCTTCTGACTCATCTCTGCATAAATCGCCTGAAACTGCTTAGTGCGGTGATGAATGATCGGCTGGGCCATCTCCAGCAGCACTTGCGGAGGCACATCCACCGGGCCGGGGGTCATCACACGCTGCTTGAAAAACATTGGTATCGCATCAGCCATGGCTTGCTCGCTTTCTCAAAGTTGTAGGCCGTGAACCATCAAACGGGAAGTCCATCAAAATAAGCGCTAATGCTATGAGATTCAACTTCCCGGTCTTTGACGCTGTGGGCTTTAACCCCGAATCAATGACCTTGGAGTATGAAGATCAAAGCATCACAACAAGCCTTGCATGTCCGCTTTGCTTACCTGCCAGTGAACCTGCTTGCCGGTGAGTTGTTTGAGGCGATTGCGATACACAGGCAGGTAGGGGCGTTCGGTCTGCGTGTGCCCGGCCAATACCACCGTTACGCCACGCTGCACCGCATCCAGCACATCATGATGACGCATCTCCCCGGTGAAAAATACATCCAGCTTTCCATCACAGGCCTGTATCGCTTCGGCCAGCAGTGATCCGCCCGCACCCACACAGATTCCGATGCGTTCCGCATGCGACCGTGCTTGGGCTGGCTTATGAGCTACCAATGAGTTTTGCCAACTTTAGCCTGCAGGCGTTCCAGCAGCGTGTGCAGTTTCACCGGCTTATCCAATTGCAATATCCGCCCTGTACCGATGGCTGAGGTCCCTGCAAGTGATGCCCCCGTTGCTGGCGGTGTCGCCGGCACATCACGCCTCAATGGTGGCAGCAAGGGGTACACATCAAAGGCTGGCTCCTCGTATGGGTGGGTCTGAAGCAGCGCCTGCTGTACCGCTACGGATACATCTGCGGAGCAAACCATCTCCAGCCTGATTTCGGGTACTTTTTCCAAACGCCCCGGTTTGCCGACCGTGGGGTGTGTGCCTGCTGAACCACGAAACGTTCCTGTTCCTTCATTGAAGAAGGAGCATTCGCTATAAGCACCGATGCAACCTGCACCCGCATCCGACATCGCCTGTCGTACCCTGTCCGCAGCCTTGCCCGGTACAAAGGTGATAATTTTGTGCAAACCGCCCGGCTGAAACACCGCATCATGGGGCACAATCGCCCGACGTACCCCGCGCCCCAAGGCATCGCACCACCAGTCATTGAGTCCACCGGGCACCGCATCCAAAGCGGTGTGCGGGCTATATACCGCC
>JAAUTM010000024.1 GCA_012031455.1 Phycisphaerales bacterium | reverse complement strand
TGCATCTGGCGGAACAGGGTTTGGCAATCCGTCGGCCTAACGGTCGTATCGAACTCAACCCCGATTACGAACAGCGAGGCGAGCATCCTTGTCTGGCGCTACTGGCACCGGCCTGGGTGGCACCCAATATTGATCGCTGGCGGTTCATGCTCAATCAGGCCATCGCCAAGTCGGGGCATCAGCTTCGGCCCATCGACTATGTGCACTGGGACGACCCGGTCATCGGTGAAACACTCGCCAAGTTCCGGGGGGTGTTCCTCATGCCCAATTCCGAACCGATTCCTCCTTCCATCCTTGCAAGGCTGGCGGCAGCCGGTCAGCTGGTGGTGATTGAGCATGATCTGTCTGCGCATGGCATTGTTTCACTGAGCCTTTATCCCCCGCAGAAATTGCACATGCTGCTCGAATATGTGCTTAATCAAGGTTGGCCGGATCTGGCATGTCTGAACGTTCAGCCGGTCGATGGGGTCATCCAGGCCCGTATCGAACATTGGCAAAGTGCCTGCTGGCTCCGCAAGATCAAAGGGCAACTGCACAATCATCCGGTCGCTCCCTACACCCCGACGATTGAACATGCTCACCGAGTGGTCAGTCGGCTACTGCCACCGGAAACCTTCGCAGGCAAAGCGGTGTTCTGCACCACCATGGCAGCCACCCTCGGCGCCAGCCGGGCCTTGCATGATCTGGGCCTGAAAGTTGGGCGCGATGTGGCGATTTACACCTTGAATGGCGAAGACCTGCACGCCTATATCACGCCCAGCCTCTGCTGCCTCGAACCGACCCAGCCCATGGAACTGCTCACCCGTTGTGTGGACTGGCTGGTTTCCCCCAAGCCCCACGCATGGGAAGGGCCGAGGCTGCTTGAGCCTTTGCACATGAAGCTATATCCGGGTGAAACCGTGCAGCCATTTGAGGAGATCACAGAAGCACCTGTCCCACTGCTCGAAATCCCGGCCACGTAGCCGGTTTGTCACTGCGTCCTTTGATCTTTAATGAATAGGGAACCCGTCACCTCGTTCTTCAAGGAGATTCACATGAACCGTCATCAGAACCAAGTCGAAAAACCACAGAATGTTCCAATGCATCAAATCCGGGGCTTCACGCTCATCGAGCTGCTGGTGGTGATCTCGATCATCGCCCTGCTGATCTCGATTCTGCTCCCGGCTTTGCAATCGGCACGACGTGCGGGGGAGAACGTGCAATGTCTTTCCAACATGAAGCAGATGGGTGTGGCTGGTGCTACCTATGCTGCTGACAACAAGGATTCATTCCCGACGCATGAGTTCGGCGTCAGCGGCGCTACCTTCCCCATTCGTACCACCTGGGACTGGGGACTGGCTCCGTATCTGGGTGCTGAACACAACAATCCCGGGAAACCTGCTTTCCTGAAAGTATTTCAATGCCCCAGCGATCCCATGCGGCAGAATGAAGCTCGCAAGCTGGATTACAAGTCATATGCCGGGATCCGCCCCAGCAGCGGACGTCAGTTTGATGGGGTGATCTACAGCCCACATTCTCCCGCCAATTACAAAGACACCATCACCTACGCCTCGGTGACCAAACCCACTACCACAGTTTTCGTGGTCGAATACCATGGTGTGCCATCCAGCAGTATTTTTAACCGTCAATATGAACATTCAACGGCATCCTCGGCGGCTGCTGGGGCAAGACCCGCCCGTGTTAAACCGCCACATGCACCTACCAACAACTTCCTGTTCTGTGATGGTCACGCTGGCTCGCACCGTCCCACCGATGCCTACTTAGGTTTGAACGGCAGCGGCCGGAGCTGGTGGCGGCGCGATAAATAATGTCACCCACGGTTATTGGGTGGATGGACTTCATCGTCTGACAACACATTCATGCGGAAGGTTCCAACTACTTTAAGTGGACCTGTACTTTGCCTCACAATGATTTTTGTAGAAAGGTTTATCTCATGCTCCATGCCTTGGCAGCCATCGTTACTTTGCTGGTCGGAAGTCTGCTGGTCACCAGCACCTCCCACGCTGCAGTGCATCCGGTCACCGGCGACCCCATCAGCACCACGTTCACCGTCGAAGTGGCGGGTAAATCCGTCCCGGTGACGGTTTATGATGACCGTGATTTTGCCATCTTCCAGTGGGAGAAGCCCGGCCTGGTGCGCATCACCCGGCAGGATGGTGTGCCCATCACCGAGCATCGCATCCGCCCGGTTCGCATGGGCATGGTCGGCAAGGTTCAAGGCAATGTCCTTGAGTTTCAAATGGACCAGCCCAAACCCTGGATCATCAACCTTGATAAAACCCGCAAGCTGGTGATTGTGCCCAAGGTGGCGGACCCTGATTTCCCCGACTTGCTGAGTCCGCTGGTGTTCGATGTCAAAAAGCTCGGGGCTGATTCAACCGGCCAGCGCGACAATACCGAGCTGATTCAGAAAACCATCGACACCTTGCCTCAGGGTGGGACTCTTTACTTCCCCGCGGGCGTGTACCGCACCGGCTCGATCAACCTCAAGAGCGACATGACCTTGTATCTGGACCATGATGCGGTGCTCAAAGGTTCCGCAGATCACAAACAGCATCAGTTCCACACGTCCTACCTGTACTTCGTGCGTGCTCAGAAAACACAGAACCTGAAAATTCTGGGCAACGGGATCATCGATGCCAACGGCCACGATGTACGCCAGGCCTGCAAAAGGAACGCAACGTCCGCAAGATCGCCGGCCGGTGCCTGGTCATCCTCGACACGCAGAACCTGACCATTCGCAATGTCACCGTTCGCGAATCCTATTCTTGGAACGTACAACTGGTTCGCTGCGACAAGGTGCATGTCGATACCCTGCGTATCTTCAGCAGTGCCCGCAATTCCAACGGCGATGGCCTGGACCCTGATGGCTGCATCGATGTCCTGATTGAAAATTGCCTGATTCTTTCTGAAGACGATTCCATCAGCCCCAAGGCTGCGTGGAAACCTGCCCGTAGCCCGAAGAATCACCATGTGCGCAACTGCATCCTCTGGGCACAGAACGCCACGGGCATTGCGGCTGGGGATGAGACCAACAGCGAAACTTTCAGCGATATGCTTTTTGAAAACGTGGACATTCTGCGTGCCAACACCATGATTCGCCTGTTCGTTGCCGATGGGGCCGACATGCACAACATCACTTTCCGCAACCTCTGGATCGAGGAATATTCGATGCATGTGCAGGACCAGGGCTTTGATGAGCATGTTCGCTTTGAAGGCGCTAACAAACGCACCGATGGGCAGACCTACCTGCTCCATGCCTACGTCCACAAGCGTAACGATGCTTCGAAGCTCGGCATGATTCGCAACGTGCTGCTGGAAA
This sequence comes from Phycisphaerales bacterium, assembly GCA_012031455.1. Next base: position 6,763 of record JAAUTM010000024.1, on the reverse strand, counting down.
ACATTCACGCACCACGGGCGGTCAAGGCCACCCTGACCGGCGCCCAGCGCCCCGATGGCAAGACCAGCATCACCGGTGTGGTCATGCGTGATTGCACCGTGGCGGGGGTCTGCGGGAAAACTGCTGCGGACCTCAAGGCTTCCAATAACGAATTTGCTGAGCCGATCAAGATCGAATGCACGCATTGATGATGGGGGGCAGCATTGGATTGAATCGGTATGACCCTTGAGTCGCCCCCTTTGCCCAGCCGATATAGCCGGTATGGAACGCATCATCCCCGCCACGCACGACCAGTCCGGGAAGGAACGCAGGCGTAAGCATCGGGTGGCGATGCAATACCCGGCGAAAATCTGGTGTGTGGATACCGGGCGATTTCTGGCTGGATCCACACAGGACCTGTCCGCCCAAGGGCTGCTCGTTCAGGTGGATCACGCCTCTTTGTTGATTCCCGGTCAGCGGGTGCGGGTGGGGATCGCCTGGTCAAGTCACGACATCCTGCTGAGTCGAGCGCAGATGCTTCCGGGGGTGGTGGTACGCAGCTTAGGTCATGGCGGGACGCAGACCGTGGCCGTGTGCTTTGATGCGCTGCTTACCATGCCCACGCCCCAGGCCATCTCCGCATAAATCTAAAGTCAGAGTCAGCCTGAAACCCGTGCCATGTCCCTGTTCAATGATTGATGTAGTGATTGCTCAGGCGTTCTGTGAAAGGCTGCTGATGGCGGTCTGCTGTGGTGCGGTCACCTGGGCATGATCGGTGCTGCCATCGCCGGGTTCCTGAGTCAGCTTATCCATGAGCATGCGCCAGGTTTGCGTCTCATACTCCAGCAGAGTCAGTGCTTCCTTCACCAGATTCGGATCGCGCTGGAGCGTGGCTTCGACCAGTTGCTTGTAAATGTAGTTGTACAGGGCCGTGAGCTTGGTGCACAGGTCCGGGGCCACTTCATGCTTGAGACTGGTGGAAAGCTCGAGCACGATTTTCTGGGCACGCATCAAGGCATCAAACGAAGCATCGTGGTCGTTTTTTCCATCGCTGCCAGGGACTGGCGACAGAACCGCACCGCACCTTCATACAACATCAGCCGCAGCTCCTGTGGGCTGGCGGTCATGATCTTGGTGCGCAGGTAGGGGTTGGGTCCGCTGGGCGGCATGGTGTTGATTTTCCGTCATGACGAAGCTCGCCCCCGCACCTTGCGGGAACGTCCCCCTTTATATCGGTTAAAAATACGGATCAGCGTGAGTGATGCTCTATTGCATGCCTTGCTTTACGTGAAAATGGTTGAATGCACCAATCTGTGCCTGCCTCCAAGAATGTATGCACATGGTATGATCGCAGCGGTGTACTGCGCGTAAGGTCGACCATTTATTTTAAGGAATACTCCATGGCTTCGAGCCTCTTTGACACTCAAATTGCGAAGGTATTGGATCGGCTCAATGTGGATGCCGTCAACGATTCAAACAGAAGGTTCGAGGGGCCAGCACCCAGCGGTGAGCCTTCGAAGCCTGCCACAGCTCTCGAACGCTTTGCCCGGATGAAAGGGATGTACATGGCGATTGACCCTCCCTACGGGCATCTCATGTACTCACTGATCCGGGCCACCGGAGCGCGGACCGTGATCGAGTTTGGCACTTCCTTTGGGGTTTCCACGATCTATCTGGCGGCTGCACTCCGCGACAACGGGGCGGGCAAGGTGATTACCACGGAATTCTTCGCCGAAAAAGCAGACAAAGCCCGTGCCAATCTGACCGAAGCCGGCCTGGTGGATTGGGTGGATTTCCGAGTCGGCGATGCGCTTCAGACACTCCGCCAACCGCTACCCGGGCCGATTGATTTCCTGTTTCTCGATGGTGACAAATCCATGTATCTGGACGTGATGAAGTTACTTGAACCATCCATGAAATCAGGGTGCCTGGTTTCAGCCGACAACACCGAGCAGGAAGGCGCCAAACCTCTGCTTGCGTATCTCAGCAACCCTCAAAATGGGTACATCACGACTGCGGTGCTTACCAAGGGCGGGACTAAAGATCAGACTGGCCACGAAATCGCCCTGCGGCTGTGAGCAAAGGTCACAATCCGAATCCGCCTGCCAGAACCTTAACCGCTGGTACCACTGCTCAAACTGCTCAATCCCGCCAGGGCACTGCTTTGTGATTGCAGGCGTGCCAGGGTCTGTTCCATGGCGTTGAATTGCTGCTGATACCGTGATCGCTTGGCTTCCAAAAGCTCATCCATCGCCTCGATGCGGTCGTTGTTGAGTTCGATTTCCCGGTTGATCGAATCGGTGCGCGACTGCACCGTGCCGTTGGTACTGTTGGTCAGCGCGTCCAGCAATTCCTTGAAGCGTACGCCCAATCCTGCTGCGGTCGTGGTGGTGGTGCCATCCACCGATTGGGTTTCCTTGAACGTGAACAATTGCAGCACCGCTTCCCGGTCGGTTTGCAAGGCTGAAGAAAAAGTCGCTTCATTAAATTGCAGCTTGGCTCCGGAACCTATGCGGATACCAATCTGCGTCAAAGCAGTGAACTGCCCCGACAATTCGCTGCTGCGGCGATTCACCATGCTGTAAAGCGAACTGCGGATGCGCCCCACCGTTGAATCGCCCAAAAGCAAGCCGCGAACCTTGGTTTCCGAGTCGTAGGTATCGTATTTGTCCAGGCTCGTGACCACACTGTTGAAAGCATCCACCATGGCCTTGATGGACGTGGTTATCGCAGCATTGTCCTGTGTCACCGACAATGCCACGGCGCTGTTGCTGGTGCCTTTCAAATCAATGGTCACACCGCTGATGACGTTGGACAGCGTGTTGGTTGTGGATGTGATCGCCACTGCCTGAGCCGGGTCCGATGCCCCGTAAAACACCACGGCATCGCGCCCCTGCGAAAGCACCGACATGCCAAAATCCAGTCCGCCATCGTCAAACGTGAACGCCCCTGCGGAACCGGCCTTGCTGGCGGTCAGACTCAATCGATAGGGGTTCAACGGAGAACCGTCATTGATGATCGCTGCATCCGACGTTCAATCCTGCGGCATTGATCTTGTCCGTCCACATCCTTGAGTTTTTCAGTTCCATCGAGGGTGATGTTTTTTCAAAGCTGCCGTTGATATCACCCCCCGCTGCGGGGCACTGCCCAGCAAACCCAATTCCCGCGCGTGCTCGAACCCGCCTCTTCCACCTTGATCGCTGTGGTTCCAGGCCCGTTATCTTCAATCAAAATGCCATCACCGTTGTCGTTGATCCGGGCACTGACTTCCAGACCCCTGCTGTTGATGCTGCGAAGCAAAATCCCCGATCGTCACCACGCCGGTGCTGCTCACATCCACCGTGGCATTGATGCCCCTTGAATCGGTGATGCGGAAGATGCCCCGGGTAATGCCCGCGCCACCATTGAGGCTGTCGATCCTGGTCCCTTCCGAAATGTACCGCAGTTGTAAATTGCCCGAACCCAAAGTGCTGGCTGCCACACTGGTGCCGTCGGCAAGGCCCAAATCTTCCGCCCCGTTGCCAGCAATACTCAGGTTGCCGCTGCCGCCGGTGGTGTCGGTAAGCTGAATACCGTTGCCAGCCTGATTGAGCGTCGCCACGACTTTGCCGTTGTTCCCCGCTGCGTTGTTGATCAGCGACAACACCTCCGACACTGACTCGGCTCCGCTCAAATCAATATTGTTCACATTGGTGCCATCACGGGCGGTAATGCTGAAAGTACCCAATGCCGCGCCATCACCGCCGTTCAAATTGCTCACCAGTTTGGTATTCAAGCCTGAAAGCAAACGACTGCCTTCGACGTTACCCACCACCCCTGCCACCGCCAGCCCGAGGTCGCGTGCTGAGTTGCCTGTGATGGTCAACGGATCCACCCCGTTGTATGTAATAGTCAGCCCGGTGTTGTCAGCGTTGAGCGATGCAGTGACCAGCTTTCCGCCCAGTCCATCATCGTTGCCCAACCCATTGTTGATAGTGTCGATTACCTCACCGAGCGTACGCGTGCTGTTGAGCGCCACGGAAAAAGCCTGCGTGCCGTTGCTGAAGGAAATGTCCACGCCACCGGTGCTGTCCACGCCGTTGCCATCGTTCAAACCACTGAGCAGCGTACTGGTGGACAGGGAGTTGATGACACTGCCGGTGAGGGTCAGCGGGTCGCCATCGGTGTCCGTGGCCAGTCCCAGGCTGGTGGCTGTCGCTGTCGAGCCGATGTTTTCAACTTTGAGGGTCCCTGCTCCGCCGCTCTGGTCGGTGAGTTTCAAACGATCCCCATCCACTGAAGCGACGATGCTGATACCCCCAGCGTTGTTGATCGTTTCCAGCACATCATTGACCGTCACAGCCTTGGACAAGTCCACGGTAGCGACGCTGCCCGAACGATCGGTGATGCGAATTTTCCCCCGTGAAACTCCGCTGCCACCATTGAGAGCCGTCAGGGAGGTGTCACGATCAAGACGGGCCGATGCCGGTTCAACGCTCAACGTGGCAGCACGACAGGGTGCTGGACTGATCGGCAAAGCCGCGCGAAAGTGATTGCTGCGTCGTGACCAGCCGGGATACGTTGAAGTTATACACCCCCGCAGCCGCCGCATTGGTGGCACTGGCGGTCAGTACGTTGGTGTCGCCACTGCTGATCGACTTGCCGCTGAAGGTGGTGGTGCTGGTGATATTGGCCAGTGCGCTTTGCAGAGACAGCAGCTTGGCGCTGATCTCCGCAAAAGCGGTGTTCTGCGATTGCAACACCGTCACACGGTTTTGCATCAGCGTTTTCGGACGGGCATCAAGGGAAATTAACTGGTCGATAAGCTGGGCGGTGTTGATGCCGCTGATCAGCCCTGTTCCAACGGAGATTCCGCTCATATGCAAGCCTCCGCAGTGTCATCCCAGATTCACTGCATATCCCCGCAAGTTTTCTGGTGACTCACCCGGCGCGCACTCTGACTTATCGGTCGAATCCCAACTCTTTTGATCGGCATTTTGACCGGGGAACCTTGAGCCCCGCCAGCCATTGCTTTGAATATCTCCGTCCCCCAGCCGCTCTGTACGAATCGTCGGGGTTGACCCTTGCCACCGACAGGCGGTTTGCCGTTAAACTTTCCCGCATGGCTCCAAGAACCGTCATCACGGTGGGTAATTTTGATGGGGTGCATCGCGGGCATCAGGCCATCCTTGCGCATGCTCGCAACCTGGCCCAAACACACGGGATGACCCTGATCGCCATCACTTTCGATCCATTCCCGATGCATATCCTCCGTCCGCAACAGGCACCGGCAAGGTTATCAGACCGTGACCAACGGGCAGCACTCCTGCATCAGGCCGGAGCAGATAAGGTGCTGGTGATTGAACCAACCTCGGAGTTTTTGGCGTTGGATGCGGCCACATTTTTAAATGAACTGGTACGGACATGGTCACCTGCATATCTGGTGGAAGGCGCCAATTTCCGCTTCGGCAAGGGCCGGGGTGGGGATGTGAAAATGCTGGCTCAATGGGGCGCACAACTGGGTTTTGAAGTACAGATCATTGAGCCGGTGGAAGTGACACTGGGCACGTTGTCCGCGGTCCCGGTAAGCAGTTCACTGGTCCGCTGGCTGCTGCTGGCTGGCCGGGTGCATGATGCAGGGCTATGCCTTGGCCGACCTTACAGCCTGTCCGCAAGGGTGATTCAAGGCGAACAGCGTGGCCGTACTCTGGGGTTTCCCACCGCCAACCTCGATCCAGCCCTACTGCTAGATCGCATCGTCCCATGTGATGGTGTTTACGCCGCCATGGTTAAACTGCCTGATAAACAGCAGGTTCCCGCTGCGGTGAGCATTGGTCATAAACCGACCTTTGGCAAAATGCAGAAGGTGATCGAAGCCCATCTATTGAATTACCAAGGCGATTTGTACGATCAAACCATCCAAGTAAACTTCCTGCGCTGGGTCCGCGAACAGATGAGCTTCACCGGTTTGCCCGCATTGGTGGATCAGATTCAAAGAGATGTCATGCAGGTCCGCCAATGGCATGCCGCAGGCGTGGGTTGCGAATCGGTGAGTCGATTCGTCGTTTAGCGACGCACCGCAGGTGCGAAGCATCGCTCGTACTTTGTTAGCGCCGCGACTTGTCGCGTCTTTGTGGTGTACAGATTTGCTTTAAATTTATACCCCAGCAGGTGCGACAATCGATGAATAGGTGCAACGGAAAAAAATATAATGGCCTGCATGACGTTTTGATAGTATCACTGGATCATCCGGGCGTCCTTGCTTACCCTGCCTTTTGCATATGGAGTTCTTGTGAGCACCTATGAATCCAATCTCAACCTCTCTCAGGTAGCGGAGCGTTTGCGCAGCGCCACCAATGTGCTGATCGTCACCCATGCCAAACCTGATGGCGACGCTTATGGCTCGGTGGTGGCGTTGGCGGCAGCACTCTCGGCCATGGGCAAACACGTCGAACCCTGGCTCATGCCTCCCATCCCCGAAAGCTGCGGGTGCTCGATGGCTTTCCCATGTGCAATACTCACCCCCGGCTCGGAAATCGGCCCCACCGATTGCACCGTCATCGTCGATACCGGTGCCTGGGCACAACTCTGGCCGATGAAAATCTATTCTCGAACCGCGTCTGGCGGACACCATCATTCTCGATCACCATTATCAGGTGATGTCGGCGCTGCGTACAAACACGTCGAAGGTCAGGCAGCTGCGTGCTGCGAAGTGATCGCCCAATTACTGGAAGTCATGGATCAGGGCAGGCCCGCTGATCGCTCGCTCTTTTCCCCCGGTGGTTTGCGAAGCGCTCTTTGTGGG
>JAAUTM010000023.1 GCA_012031455.1 Phycisphaerales bacterium | reverse complement strand
AACAAAGCCCACTCGGTATCAGAGATTGCAACCACCTTTAAATGTGTTCGGGCACTCGCAGACGCCGGGGTACGTAAAATTTCATTTGTCGGGGTGAACCAACTTTGTGCCCATGGCTTTCGTCATTGACTGCTGAAGCCAGCAATCTCGGCATGACCACTATGGTCGTGAGTAATGGCCTGACACTTAATGAACAACTACTCAGAGATCTTTCAGGATTACACTGGTTCGTATTGAGTATTGACAGCATTATCCCTGAAACAAATGCGCTATCAGGCAGAATTGGTCCTGGACGTCTTGCGTTCGGTGCTGAGGAATACCTAGAACGTATTTCACTTATACGCAATGCTGGATTGCGACTCAAGATGAACACCGTCGTATCAGCATTCAACTGGCAGGAAGATATGTCCGCTTTCGTACTGGAGGTGCTGCCTGAGAGACTGAAGATTTTCAGGCACTACGAATAGAGGGCCAGAATGATTCTCAACCGCAATCTTGGGCAGTATCTGACGCTCAGTTCCAGAACTATGTTAATAAACATGTAAAGCTTGCCTAGTATTAGCATTGTGGCAGAGAACAACGAACTGATGACAGGCTCCTATCTCATGATAGACCCTGCAGGTCGGTTATTTGACAATACCAAAGGTCGACATACATACAGCAAATCAATTCATGAGATAGGAATTGAGCTAGCTCTCCAACAGGTCAGTGTATCCTTGCCACGCTTCAAAGAGCGTGGGGGGAATTACAACTGGGATAAGGTTACAGCTGAGCAGGAAAAGGTGTCAGGATGAATTATTTCCCCAGCCCGCCCTTCACAAGCCAAAGTTGAGTCGCCCATAAGTCAAGAAAAGGTGTCAGGTTGAGAAAGAAAAGGTGTCAGGTTGAATTATTTTCGAGCCTGGGTCGGCCACGGGGACGGAGGGTGCTGAGCAAGCCCATTTTACTGGCGATCCGGTGTATCCATGACTCCTGGCCCAACGGCTGGCCACGTACCGAGCAGCGCCGCAGCAATACCAACTCCTCCTGCGACTCCGCCTGATTCACCCGTTGCCGCCAGTTCCGCGGGCGGTCCACCGGCCAATCCGACAAGCGTTGCCGAAGTTCCAGTTCCGCCGGTCACTGACCGTGCGGTTCATCAGTCCCAGGCTTGACCAGCGCCAGGCCTCTGCCCCTTCAACCAGGCCCGCACGCAGCGGATTGCGTTCCACATAACGGGCAGCGATCAGAAAGTGGTCATCGGCCTGAACTGGGAAGCCTTTGAACCGACCCTGATAGACAGGCCCGGTGCCGAAGGTGTGATGGTGCTGATGCCAGCGATGGGTGTGGGTGACGGTCAGCCACTGCATCCAGCGTGACAGATCCCCGTCCTTGCCAGGCCGCAGCAGCAGGTGCCAGTGGTTGGGCATCAGGCAATAGGCAAAAAGTTCGGGGGCATCCTTGCGTTGCAACGCCTCGGCCAGCACGCGGACAAAAGCCAGGTAATCCCCCTCATCTTCAAACAACCCCAGCCGAAGCACTCGGCGATTCAGAACGTGGTACACCACTCCACCGGCTGATTGGCGCAATGCTCTTCCCATGTGCAGCAGATTAACGTGTCGAGTCCCAACCGTCAAAATAATTCATCCTGACACCTTTATTTGGTGCGCGATTACGCAGCGACCTGATCCCGGCGGCTCTGCACACCGGCTTGGATACGTTCGAGGGTTTGTACAAAACGGGCGGCGGTGGCCTGCCAGGTGAATTGTTCCAATCGTGCCCGGCCTTTCTCCACCAATGTTTCCCGCAGACGTTTGTCACGCAACAGCTTGGTCAGTCCCCGTGCCACTGCACAGCGGTCCCCCGGGTCCACCAGCACGGCTGCATCCCCCGCCACTTCCGGAATGCTGCTGGCATTGGCAGCGAGCACGGCTGTATCGGTGGCAAAAGCATCCAGCACGGGCAGACCAAAGCCCTCCGACAGGCTCGGATAAGCCAGCACCTCCGCAGCGGTCATCAGGGCGGACAGCTCATCTTCCTTCACGGTAACCCAGAAGATGCACATGAGCTTCCAGACCCAGGCGTTCCACTGCGGACATAAGCTGACTGCGAGTTTCATCATTGAGCCCGACCACGACCAGCTCCCACGAACCACGCACAGCTTTGTCGATCATGGCCCAGGCATCGATGACACTGCGGGTGTTTTTACGAGGGTCCGATGCCCCCAGATGCAGAACGAAAGGCGGAGCGATGCCATAACGGTTCATCACCTTCTGCGCCCGCATGGGTTCGACCAGTTTCACACCCGTGCCAGATGCCCAGGGATTGACCACAATGCGGCGAGGGTCGGTCTTGAAACGATCCACCAGGCGATCCTTGGTGTATTGCGAGGGGCACATGATCCAGGCGTTCTGGCAGGCGGTGCGGACACCCTTTTCAAAACGCTGCACTTCTTCAGGGGGATAATATTGTGATTCATCGAGCGGGATGATGTCGTGGACGGTGACGATGGTGGGGAGCATGGCCCAGCGCGGGCAGGTGTTGGCAGGGCAATGCAGAAGGTCCACGCCACGGGTCCAGGCGGTGATTGGAAGACGCAGGCCTTCCCATGCGTTCCAGCGGTCACCGGGCATCTCCATGAAGCGGGGTTGAAAAGTGTTGGGGCGAGGATGGGTGGCTGGACGGAGCCGGGCATGCGGTGGTAGGCGATGATCTCCCAATGCGGACGCAAGTAAGCCACATGCTGGTAGAGCGCCAGCAATGACTTGCCGATGCCCTGCGCCGGGGGCTGAAAATCGGGCGTGCATCCAGAGCGATACGCATGAAATACCACCTCACACCAAAACAGAGCGACCCCGGTACAACGAAACATCCCCAGGGGGCAGGGACTTAAACAATCCATACAACTCGAACATCGGCTGGTTTGTGACATTACAATCAATGCTTAAGTGAAAGGAGTCTTCTGAAATTACAGTTCATAGGGTTTATGAGGTGGACGAGTTCCACCTAGGCGGCTTGACGTAGCGATTGTTCTGGATGATCCAGGGCTGTGGGGATGCGTCCGCCACGCACCAGCATTTGCCGCAGGCTCCCGTTGACCAGCCACCAGGGACGATAGAGCAGTTGCTGCCAGAGGTAGCCGCGTCCCTGATCGCCTTGCATTTCAGCCTGTGCCAGGGCGTAGATGCGCTGGCGCTGATCACAGTTGCGCCATAGTTTTACACGCTGAGGCAGGGGCAGTTGATCTGCGTAACGTCGGGCGGCTGCGATGTATTCCAGACCCATGTCCACCGGGTGAGTCGCACTGCGGCTTTCGTTGTGTTCACGCTGAGCGGAGGCCAGGTGAAGCATCTGCACAGGGGACTGGCCACCGGCCAGCAGGCGGCAGACGAACTCATAATCAAAGGCATATTGCAACTGACTGTCGAACATCCCGTAGCGCTGAAAAAGTTCACGACGGTAGAAACTGGCGATGGTGGGCAAGGGCTCACAATCGTGCATCAAATAGGAGGTGAGGTCCAGGTGCTGTTGGGGTTCGAGCAAGCCGAGCATCTGATCATTGTCACCGATGCGCAGACATCGCCCCACCATCCATGCGGGTTGCGTGGTGGCCATCTGCCTGCTGATGAGGTCCAGGGTCCCGGGAGGTACAGATCGTCGGCATAGAGGATGCCGATGATGTCCCCGGTGGCACGGGAGAGAGCCTGATTAAGTGCTTCGGCTGGGCCGTTGTCGGATTGACGGATGAAGTGCTTGATGCGGTGGCGATAAAGCTCAATGACCTGAGCGCTGCGATCGTCGGACATGGCATCAATGACGATGTATTCGAGGTTGCCATACCCTTGATCAAGCACACTGCAGAGAGCTTGTTCGATGTAGCGATCCTGATTGCGACAGGGGGTGATGATCGTGATGCGCGGCTGGATCATGGACGGCTCCTCCATAGGTGTGCCACGGCACTGCATTGTCCGACAATCCTCTCATCGACTGTTTACCCACCCGATATGAGTGTTAAAGATGGAATAAACCACAATGTCATCTTTAGGAATCAATGGACTTAGTCAGGCACGACTTGGTAGATTGATCCACCTCTGCAAACCGTGTACTGCAACACACCGGAAGTTAGTTGTAATGCATGTGGTTAGGAGCCGTTGAAGGATAAAACTCAAGCTGCCAAACGCTCAGGGTTGCTTATCGGACCGCTTATCCGAATGGGTTCGGCGGTTTGTTGTTTGGGAGCGTGTTGGTGTGGGTGCATAAAGCGTTTTTCGATGCCGTGATGAAACAACCAGGCGAGTAACAATGCCGCCCCCATCGCCGGGAGCATGAGCAGAGCCATGCCCCAATCCTGATTTTGCAAGCCAAGGTGATAACCCACATATCGTGATGTTTGCAATACAGGAAGGTGAACCAGGTAAATGGAATAGGAACCGATACCGCAGGCCGTAAGCCAACCAATCCCTTTCTTAAGGATGAGTGTGTGGTGTTTGGATTGGTTCGTGGCCTGATTTTCACTCATCACCAGCGCATTGAGCAGAACAAAAAATCCCAGGCCCCACACAATGTCGTTGACAATCCAAGCATAGGGATATTGATTTGCCAAAACTGCAGCCACCAGCAAACCGATGGCGGTCAGCGGGTGGGTCAGTATCACTGGATGCTGCCTTCGACTGAGCACCCACTCGGCAGCCACCGCTCCCAGACACCATTCCAGCCAGCGGGCCGGTGCCTGACACATCCATAACATCGCCTGCGCTGACCAGCCTTGAGGCACAGCCACATTGACCGGCGGGGCCTTGAGCCACATCACGCAAACACTGCGCCAAACCAGGCACACGCCTCCCACCACCATCAAGGTGCCGGTTAACCCCAGCCTTTGGCGCAACCATAAAAACGGCTGATATAGCACATACAAATGTTCTTCCAGGGCCAGCGTCCAGAAAACTCCGTTCCCACCCCCAAACGCAAAAGCACTGAAAAAAAGGTGAACCATCAGCAAATGGGTCAGCAAGTCCCAAGGCAGCATGGCCTGCTGAGCCTGCATCCCCGACCATGTGTAGTCGCTATTGAGCCACATCTCAATCAGCACCGACAACGCCAGCGATGCAAGCAACGCCACTACGTAAGGTGGATAGAGTCGCACCATACGCCTTTTCCAGAAATCCCACCATTGCACCTGAACACCGGGTGTTTGCTCTGACATGCGAGCCCAACGCATGTGAATACAGAAGCCCGACAACACCAGAAACAAATGTACCCCTGTATGGCCGAGGGTAACGGGAAATGCCAGCCACCACGCTCCGCCCTGAGCTTGCAGATTGTCATGAACGAACCAGCCCCAGGCGTGACACACCATCACCGCCAATGCTGCCACCCCACGCAGCGCATCCACACTCTGCCAGCGCATTGATGATTGCCTGTGCGCGTTCGGTAACGAATCAGCCGTATGTTGCTGTGAATTGTTCACGCTGCATCTCTTTGCCAAGGAAAGGTGGGGGTTGCAGCAGATGCATGATTCTCAAGCCCCGGCGCAGCCGATGAAGGTTTGTTACTTATTGCCACCCCTGGGGGATTTAACCCCAAGCTCGTGATTTGCTTGGTGAGTCGGCGCAGATGCCAGTGCATCATGAAGTGGTAGGCCCCATAAATCAGGCTCAGCAGCAGGCCTCGCAGCCCCAGTCGCCAGCCATCCAAGTGTCGATAGCTGTTCCAGAACGACCCGACTGCTTCGCCCAGCAGGGTTCGCCAGCGGAAGGGCCTGGCTTCATCAAGCATGCGCTGCGCGTCCTTGCGCGGGTAGCGGATCAGGTGTTTATGCGCCAAGTCACGATATGAATCGCACCACAGATGGCGAATGTGATTTTCATCGGTGTTGGGCAGGCTCACCGTCGCGAACCCGGGCAATACTTCTGTCACACGGTTGCACCAGGGTAATAATCGTCCGCGCTCACGGTGCAACAATGCCAGCGTGGTCATCGTGGCACTGCCCCACACGGTGCCGGTGAGTATTTTGCGCTTAAAGTAATAACGCATCGGCAGGCGAAAACCCCCGGCCTCCGGATATTGCTTCAAGGCTGCAGCAATTTCCCCCACCAGTGCCTCAGGGAACTGTTCATCAGGGTCCACCTTGAGCATCCAAGGCTCAGTTACATGCTGCATCGCCCAGGCACGGGCCGGGTCGGCAATCGGCTCGGCTGGCCAGTCGTAAATCTCATGGGTAAAGCGCTGGGCCACTTCCCGTGAACCATCGGTGCTTTGCATGTCGATCAAAATCAGTTGCGAACAAAATGACAGCCTTGGCAGGCACTCTTGCAACATCGCCTTTTCATTGCGGAACGCCAGCACCACGGAAATCGGCAACTTCCCATGAACCGGGACATCGCAGCCCTGTTGATGTGGTTGTTGATGATGAAGTTGTGCCTGTGGCTCACTCATGCCGCGAGGCTCCAATAAGCCACCTTCCACGATTGCATGGCCAGCGGTTCACGTTTAATTGCCTGCCAGGCGTGATACCGGGCCAGATTGCGATTGTTCTGTTCCAGGGCGTGACAGGCCCAGCTTCGGCAAATGTCCGCCTGCGACATCGGTTGTGATAGCCGCTGGCGTACGATGTCGAGGTTCGGTTGCCCATGCAATCCGCGTCGTTGCCAGGTCTGGCAAAGGACGTTTTCAATGTTGCCCAGCATGGTGTCGAACTGGTTGTAGCAGCTGCTGCCCAGATGCCGACGATAGCGGTAAAGCACCTGCGGGATGTTGGCCAGTCGGCCTTGCTCAGCCAGGCGTAAAATAATCCACGTCCTCGGCGAAGCCGTAACGGGTGTCGATGCCGCCGATGCTCAGCCAGACATCACGGCGAAACATCGTTGTGCCGTTGATGATTCCCGAAGCATTGCCTTCCAAAAGCAGCCGATCAATTTCATCATGTTCGGTGATCGGGGTCTGCAAACCGCAGGGGCTGCCGAAGGGGTCGGTTTTTTCCAGCCATGTGCCGACTGCAACACATTCGGGGTGATCGTTCATGTATTGGTATTGCAGTGCCAGGCGCTGCGGCATGCAGGTGTCATCAGAATCCATCCGAGCCAGCAAAGGTGCCTGGGCCTCTTCCACCGCAAGGTTGATGCTTCGGTAACCCTGATGAGGAAAAGCCAGGACCCGCAAACGAGGGTCTGCGGCAGCGCAATCCTGAGCGATCTGCAACGAATCATCGGTGGAGCCATCATCGACCAGCAACAGCTCGAAATCGGTGAAGGTCTGGGCGCGGATGCTGGCAATTGCCTGGGCCAGATAGGCACGGGTGTTGTAAATCGGCATCACCACCGACACCTTCGGATTGCAGGTTATCACCCTCTGAACCATCAGCGCACTCCCTGTCTGGACCGACACCCTGAAGATCAGGCTTACCTCATCATCATCATCGTCAGAATCGCTACAGGGGTTAAGGACGCACCCTGGGTGAAATGTCGCGGATCCCGGTTGGCCATAGATGGAAACACCCGCTGAGTGCTACAGCAGCAATTGACGATAGTGATGGGACTGGGTGCCAGGAACGAGGGTGATTCATCATCGGCTGGCAAATCGTTCGCATCTCGGATAGTCTGGCACCCCCGTGGAGACGACGCTCAAAATCAACAAGCACTACACCACGGACCAGCTCAGGGCTGACTACGCCCATGTCGGGCTGATGGATGTTCAGAACAGCAAACTTTGGATCGCCCGCAAGCGCCTGGGGGTCACTCCCATCCGCATCTCCCACGCCCGACTTCTCCAGGGTGGCAGCGATGTCACCTCCACCGTCGAGAAAGACCGCTTTGTCTGTTACTGGTTCACACCCCGACACCGGCTCAGGCTACGTTCATGGATACCCCATCGAATGGGAGGAAGGCCATCTGCTGGTGCGCCTGGACCCCAACTGGAATTACCAGCGCAGGCTGTTCATCCCCGGCAGCGATAATCTGGCGGTGGAAGCCAACATCGAACAGCAATATGCATGGGCACGTCAGGTGTATGAAAGCTACCTGGCACTCAAACCCAAGTTCCCCATCAGCTGGCACATGATCGGCCCCCGCCCTGCGGATTCCATGTTCTATGTGCAACGCACCGAACCGGTGATGTGAGTGCATGATATCGGTATCGAAGCCCACACCGCATCGGTGGATATGAGTTCTCTGCTGTCGAAGCCCACACCGCATCGGTGTGGGTTCTGTGGTACCGCGTCCCTCAGCAGAAACCCTCCGATTTGATTGATTCACTCAACCAGTGGCGGCTGAGCGACAAACAAATCATTGCTGACCCAAGCGGGCATCCAAAGCACGGAACAGGGCGATCTGATCCTGCGCGAGCCGGAACGTCATGCGGCCGAGTTTGCCTGAAACGCTGCCCGCTTTGCCGATGGCTGCAACCTGTTCGCGGGTGAGGTTCAGCGTCAAAAATTCATCATCCGCATTGATGTTCACCCGGGTACCAAAGTCCTGACGTTTGGACCGGTAGTTACTCACCGTGATCGACATCGGGGTGTCATTCACCTTCAGTTCCATGCTTTTTACATCCCGGTAAATGCCACGGCTGTAAAAACCACGTATTTCAAGGATCGGCTGATCATTTTCATAACGCAGGTGAATTTCGTGATCCGCGCGGCTTCCGCCGGTGATGATCAGCTCCATCGGATTGGACGTCGCCTTGGTGATGCGTCCCGAGGCATCGGTTTGTGTTTCCAGTTTGCGCTCCTGAGCCAACGCACGATCCTCCGGTTCAACCAGCCCAGCCAGCACACGCAGACGCTTGTTCTCCACCGTCAGCGATTCCATGTCCGTTTTGAGCTGCGCGTTTTCAGCCTGCAGTCGCTCCACCGTCTGCTTCAATTCCTCCACAGTCTGCGCACCAGCCTGCGCCACCATCAAAAATCCCACAAAAATGCCCAGCAGCATCACAGCGTTTCGCATGTTGAAACTCCCTGAGGTTGAAACGAACATCATAGCTGTAAGTCAGTCAGCATATCCGCTGACGCATTCACACTCATCGCAATTGTTCCCCGCACCCCGTTCACCCGATGGGCGTTTCCCTGGCAGCCTTGGCCAATTGATCTCGGTATTCATGCAACCTTTGGGCAAGCTGCGGGTCATTGGTGGCCAGTATGCGTGCCGCCAGCAGGCCGGCATTAACGCGCCCCCGAATTCACCGATAGCCAGAGTCCCCACCGGCACCCCGCCGGGGCATCTGCACAATCGAAAGCAGCGAGTCCAGCCCGTTGAGCGCCTTACTCTGCACTGGCACACCCAGCACCGGCAATATGGTTTTACTTGCCACCATCCCCGGCAAATGTGCGGCGCCACCGGC
This sequence comes from Phycisphaerales bacterium, assembly GCA_012031455.1. Next base: position 811 of record JAAUTM010000023.1, on the reverse strand, counting down.
CCCGGCAATGATTACCTTGATCCCCTCCCTCGGCTGAGCCTGCATATTCAAACATCCACTCCGGCGTACGATGTGCCGAAACCACCTGCATCTCAAAACTCACCCCCAGTTCCTCCAGCACAGCTGCGGCAGCCTTCATCGTCGGAGCATCCGATGCACTGCCCATGATGATGCCCACCTGCACCGAAGCCTGATTTACCGCCTGCCATGGTTGTTTTCCTTGGTTGACGCATGATGTGATGAACCTCCTTAGCGGTTTGGCCCTGATCCAGTTTTTCGAAGATTGAACCTTTTCCGATTCGGGCGATCACGCCTACCATCCGCCGATGACTTTACCTTATGCCTATGAACGCTGCAGCGGCATCGATGACTTTGCTGCCCTTCCCACGCAAGCCATGGTCCGGGCGTTCGATGTGGATTATGCCTTTTTAGCAGGCCCCAAGGGAGATCATTTTTACTTCACGCCCTTTGGCTGGCCATGGCGTAATTCCCTGCAACCCAACCAATGGTTCGACGATCAGCAATACGCAATTCGTGGTCATCGCCTGCGGCGCAGCACGGGGCATGTTTATCGTGTCACTTCCACGGGTGACAGGCCCATCGAACTGGTCATCAAAATATCACGGCTGGCGCAGGATGTACCCCTGGCTGTGGCCGACGGTGCCTCCTCGCTGGTGGACAGCACCCAACTGCCGCGGGCCTGTTTCAATAATCCCTTCGAGGAAATCGGCCTGCTCATGGAGCTTCGCCAAGGTTTGTTCGGTCCACCCAACATACGCATCCGTACCAAACGCCCCCTGCCTGATTACAG
>JAAUTM010000022.1 GCA_012031455.1 Phycisphaerales bacterium | reverse complement strand
AATGATTGTTCCGGTCATGATGCCGGGCATGGCGCGGGGCAGCACAATACGCTGAATCGTCTGCCATTTGCTGGCACCACAGGCGTAGGAACCTTCACGCATTGAGCCGGGGACTGCGGCCAGTGCTTCTTCCGTGGCCACAATCACCACCGGCAGGGTAAGCAGTGCCAATGTCAAAGAAGCCCACATGATGCCACCGGTCCCGAAGGTCGGGTTGGGCAGTTTTTCAGCAAATAAAAGTTGATCAATCCCGGCCCCGATGGTGTAACAGAAAAAGCCCAGACCGAACACGCCGAATACGATTGAAGGCACACCCGCAAGGTTATTGACAGCGATGCGCACGGCCGAGATCATCGGCCCGGCCTTGGCGTATTCCCGCATGTACAGGGCTGCCAACACACCAAAGGGCACCACCGCCAGCGACATGATCAGGGTCATGGTCACTGTGCCGAAGATCGCTGGCCAGACCCCGCCCTCGCTGTTGGCTTCGCGCGGTTCACCCAGCAAATACTCCCGCCAGCGACTTAAATACACACCCAATTTATCCAAGGTCGAAAGCTGGTTGGCCGGGTAGGCCCGCACCACTTCCGCAAGGCTGATCGCCAATTCTTTGCCGTCGGCAGTGGCCAGTATCATCTGGTAACGACTGTTTTCCTTGTTCAGTGCATCGATCTCCGCCCGCACCGGTCGAAATCCGCCTGCAACCGGGCATTGTCCTTTTCGTATTCAGCTTGGGCAGACTTTGCCTGGGGCGAATCCACCCCATACTCAAGTTCGATCTTACGGGCATCCAGGCGGAAGCTTCCTGAGCATGGTTGATGTAGCCGATGTCGTGGGTTTCCAGACTCACACGTTTTTCCCACCGGGCACGCACCTGACCATGATGCTTTTCATATTGATCCCACACGGCTGCGGGTTCCTGCTCCACCGGCTGGCCATCAATCATGAAAGCTTTGGGAGTTCCGTAAAAACGTCCCCAGGCCTGACGTTCAACCACCAGCATCCAGGCCGGAATGGTGGTTTCCTTAATTTCAAACTCACTGACCCAGTTGAAATGGGTACGGGTCAAATCAAAATTGCCTGTGCGAAAAAGCTGGCGCTGGGCGTAGCCTTCGGATGACTTGATGCGCTGTTGCCAATCCGCTGCGACTGCTTCGGGCAGGGCATCAAATGCTTCCGGGCGAGGCTGGTACATGTTGGTGCGGGTGATTTCCCCGGCAAGAATTCGGCCATCGTGAGTGGTCACCTGAACCAGTGGCACGGGCCAGAATGTTCCAATCCCCTGCCCAAGCACCAATGCCAGCAGGAGCAGAATCATCACCAGACATAGCATCAGCGCTCCGCCGGTCAGCCAGACCAGGGGTTCACCCTGTGCCAGCAGCGATGCAGCCGAACGCACCGACCCCCGGCGTGGGCCACGCTTGCCCGAACCAGCGGACGATCCCGCTAAGCGTTTGGCATCGCCTTGGGAAGCAGGGTTGTTGGGTGGCAGCAGGGTGGTCATGGTCAATCGTTTCAGCTTGTCAATGGATCAGGGATTTCAGCGTTTACGTAACAGTCCTTAATCAGAGTGCATCAGAGTTGGAACGCGCGTTTGCGGAAGCGCTGACGCACCACCTCCGCCACGGTGTTGAGCAGGAAGGTCATCACGAACAACACGAAGCCCGCCAGAAACAACATGCGGTAATGCGTGCTGTCTTTCACAGCTTCGGGCAGTTCCACCGCGATGTTGGCTGACAAGGTTCGGAACCCGTTGAAGATATTCCAATCCATCACAGGCGTGTTGCCCGCAGCCATGAGTACGATCATGGTTTCACCCACAGCCCGGCCCAGTCCGATCATGGCAGCGCTGAACAAACCGCTCGCCGCGGTGGGCACGATGATGCGCATGGCTGTCTGCCACGGTGTCGCCCCTGCTGCCAGCGATGCCGCTCGCAGGTGTTCGGGGACCGAGGAAAGTGCATCTTCCGAAATGGTGTAAATGATCGGGATGATCGCAAAGCCCATCACGAAACCCACGATCATGGCATTGCGCTGGATGTAAGTTCCCACGAACGAGCCGCGCGGGTCCCAGGCCACGGCATTGAGCAGATGCGACAGCAGCAAGGCCACGATCACCGTCAGCACACACCCGCCCACAAACTTGCCCAGTTGCCACAGGGCTACCTGCTGATGCGACCAGTCATGCAGTAGATGCCGGGTGGGAATGGTGATCAGGCGGTTGATGAGCAGGCGACGATCAAGGCGCTGGCAGGGAGCATCACAAACACCCACGCTCCCGCCCCGCTGCCGATCTGACCATCAAGCCAGAGCTTGATATCCCCGGCAAAGATTGCTGACTCCACCACCGGCCCCAGCCCCCAGGCCAGTACTAAGCCACTGGCAATGCCAGCATCATCATCAGCGGTCGAACCCCGCCCAAAATGGACAACACCTGATGCAAACCCACCCGCCAGCCAGTCATATGTGGCGCGATCGGCCGTTCATATTGTTGCAAACGAATACGAGCATCCGGCGGCAGCAATTGCCAGAGGTGAGCCCCGAGCACCAAAGTAAACGGGACCATCACGAAGGTGCACAACAATTCGGGGACCACATCCTCAACCATCGGGGCGATCACCAGCGCTGCCAGAAAACCGAGCACCACACTGGGCAAACTGGCCATGAGTTCGATGACAGGTTTGACCCGGGCCTTGACTCTGGGGTGTAAAAATTCACTGGTAAAAATGGCGGCCAGAATCGCCAGCGGCAAACCGAACATCATTGAATAAACCGTGGCCTTGAGCGTCCCGAAAACCAGCGGCACCAGCCCGTATTTGGGTTCGAACGCATCCTCGCCGGAGGAGGATTGCCAGGTGTGCGTGGGCTGGGTGTAACCCTCGTACCAGACCGGCAAAAAGATTGCGGCCGAGCTTGATTCAGGATGCGGGGCCTGAATATTCCAGCGATAAAAATGCTGATCCGTGATGGCGAAAATCCCATCGTCCTTGGGGGTCATCGCCAGGGAGAGCACGGGTTTGTCATCACTCAAACGATCCTGTCCGAGCAGTTGCCCGTTGGTGACCTGATGCAAAGAAATCGAACCATCCGCAAATCCAGCGGTGATGATGCGGCTGCGTGCTGACACGGCCAGTGCTGTCACTGCCTTGCCATTGCCAATAATCTCGTGGGCCTTGACCAGTAGCACACCATCGGGGGTGTCCGCCCCGTCGGGCTTGACGGGAAACCAGGCCGCGATTCGCCCCAGCGAATCCCCCACCATCAGCGTTGTTTTGCCGATGAGCATTTCCACCACCGTGACCTTGGCATCAGCCTGAGGCAGCAGTTCCATGACCTGGGCGAGTTGTGGTTTGTCATAATCACGGGTGTCATAGCGGACCAGGTGGCCATCGTCCCAGATCAGATAGAGCGTGTCGGCCACACCCGACAACCACAGGTGATCAGGCACGCCTTTGTCACCATGTTTATCAATGATCAGTTCACTTCCCGTGAGTCGGGTGGTCACTTTCCCGGTCATCAGATTGCGTCGTGATGTCAGCGATTTAATCAGCAGACGATGGTCGGCTGTAAGTGCTGCGATGATCGGCCCGGTGGTGCGTATGGATTGATCCACCTTCACGATCGCTGAGCGATTGCCCGATGACACCGGTTCCTGAATCTCTGTTCGAATCGACTGCTTGCGGTACGCCCCTTCGCTGGTTCTCTGAACCATGCCCCCCTGATATTCAACCGGCAGGGCCTTGTCCATTTGCTGACGCAGGTCCGCAGCAATGCTTTCGGCTGGCAAAAACTCGGTGGCAAAATCAATCCGCCCCATGCGCAACGAACCATCGGCAAAACCCAGCACCAGATCGCCTCGACGTGATGCCACGGACCAGCGTCAGCCCGCCTCCCTCGCCCGGTGATACCAAGGCTCGCTTTTCCAGTACCGCCCCCGTATCAGCGCGAAAGACCTGCAACTCCCCGCTACTCATGAGCACCCAGCCCATGACCTGATACTCATCCACACCTGTGGCAATCGGTCGTGATGACAACGGTTGGACCTGCTTGGTCCGCCCTGCTGATTCAATGCTTGACCCGGTGAACAAGGGAATGATGACCGAACCTAAAAAAATGAACACTGTCAGCACCGCCACGATCGTGCCGATGCCCCCGATCATGATCAGCAACCGCGCGGCGTGATCCGCCCAAAACACACGGCGACTGGTTTTGCGCTGGCGAACGCGACCTGTAAATCCTTGTTTATTCATGCAAGGCAATTCAGAATTACATTCAGCGCATCGTGCCGATGTCGCATCCCTGGATCACGCTCTCACAAACCTTTACTCAATGGGAAGCCTTGGGCGGAACGATCCCGAACTTCTCCATTTCTTCGAACACCACCGCAGGCGGCAGCGGGTAGTACCCGTTCTTGATGACTTCATCCTGACCCTGCCTCGACAGAATGTAGCGCACAAACTCCCGACGAAGCGGGTCCAGTTCCGTTCCCGGCTGGTGATTCACATAAATCATCAGAAACCGGGTCAGTGGGTAATCACCCTCATAAGCATGTTGCATGTTCGCAGGCACAAAATCCGTGCCCCGCTGGCTCAGCGGCACCGCACGCACGTCGGCGGTGAGGTAACCGATGCCCGAGTAGCCAATGGCAAACTGATCGCTGGCAATCCCCTGGATCACCGATGATGACCCGGGCTGCTCTTTCACTGAATCCTTGTAGTCGCCGCCAAACAGGGAGTGTTCCTTGAAAACCCGTAAGTTCCACTGGCGGCATTACGACCGTAAAGGCTGATCGGCTTGTCCGCCCATACACCGGTTAATCCCAGATCACCCCAGGTGCGAATCTCCTGAGCCATGCCCCTTTGCGGTCTTGGAAAGATTGCATCCACCTGTTGCAGACTCATCCCCGCCACCGGGTTGTCCTTGTGAACAAACACCGCCAGCACATCCAGCCCGCTGCGCAGGAGCGTGGGCTTGTAGCCGAATTTCTTCTCAAAGTCATCGACCTCCTTGTCCTTCATTTCCCGGCTCATGGGGCCAAAGTGAGCCGTCCCCTGAATCAGGGCCGTGGGGGCTGTCGATGAACCCTTGCCTTCGATTTCGATCTGCACATTGGGGTAGAAAACCTGAAAACTCTTGGCCCAGTTGGACATCAGATTGTTCATCGTGTCCGAGCCGATGCTCTTCAAATTCCCCGACACCCCCGACACCGGCGTGTACTCCGGCAAAGCCGCAGGCTCCTCATTGGCCCAGGCTCGACCACCTGCCAGCAAAAGCAAACCCAATACCGCTACCAACACCGCCTGCATGGACTGACGCATGGCAATACTCCTTGTAAATTAACCAAGCCATACAGATATACACAGAACCACCGTCCAACGTTTGGCTTGAATTGTTAGTTTTTAGTTACCCGCAAAATTGCACTAACCCCTGATCGGCACCGACCATGATACCTATCCCAATAATTAGAGCCAAAACTGGCCGATCGAACAGTCAGGGCTATCACATGTATCGAGCCGCAAGTGTCAGGGAGCGGTCCTGCATTGACGATCCGCGACTGTCAGGGAGCGGTCCTGCATTGACGAGCCGCGACCATCAGGGAGCGGTTTTGTCTGTCAGAGCCGCGAGTGGCAACGAGCGGTTTCTGGAAAGTACATGTCAGACCGCTTCCTCACGGGCGCGGCTCGTTGATACAAAAGCCATCGCTCCCGGAGATGACCTTCAAATCGTCGCAGTAATTTTCTGCCTTTACTTCTTCGCCAAACTCTTCAACTGCTCGGCCAGCAACCGGGCGATCGCTTCCACAATATCCCCGCGATGCGTGCCTGCCAGTGCCAGTGCGATCTGCGATTCCATCAAGCCATACGGAATCCCCGTATCAAAACGCTGGCCCTCGATGCTGCAGGCCCCGTAGGTTCCCGCTGGGAGCAATTTCTCCCGCATGTACTCCTGGGCACTGGTGAGCTGAATCTCCCCCTTCTCCCGCATATTGTTTTGGATGTGATGCTCCAGGGCACCGAAAATCGCCGGGGGAAACACATGCATCCCGAAGTGACACAGGTACATTCCCGGTGGCATACCCGCTGACCTTAAATGCTCGGCTGCATATTTCTCCGTGGGTTTCTCAATGATTTTCATCACGTTGTAAAGCCCTGCCGCAAGGTCCACCGCATCGCATTGCAAAGTACCAACAAATGCAGCAGCTTGCCCGGCGTGGCCTGCACCGCGCTCATTGCCCTGAACCCGTTGCTGAACTTCTGAATCAGCTGCATCGCACAGTTGGCTTCCTGGGCACTGATGTAAATGTGATCGCCCAGCATCAGCAAAAAGGGTTCATCTCCCACAAAATCTTTCGCCTGGTACACCGCATGCCCATAACCCTCGGGGCTGTGCTGCGGCACAAAGTGCAGGCGCTCCCCGAACTCCTGCAACTTCTCACTGGCCAATATCGCCCAGTCCTTGCCACGAAAAGCTTTGAACGTGTCCTCGTTCATACGCTTGAAGTAATCCCGGTAAACCTTCTCGTCACCCGGTTGGGTCACGATGCAGATTTCCTCCACCCCTGCGGCAATCGCCTCTTCCCCGATGATCTGAATCACCGGCTTGGCCAGACCGTCCCGGTCCACCATCGGAAACATTTCCTTCTGCACCGCGCTGGAGGCCGGGTATTGCCTAGTCCCCCGCCCTGCTGCCGTGATCACCGCTTTGCGTACTGTCTTTGCCATGTTGAAATCTCCATAAATAAACTTCGCTCGTTCGCCCCATCCACAACCAAGTCGTCTCATGCTGCACTGGGCCACTCGACCACTGGGCCACTTTCATCAACCCGCGCCAGCGCGTCGGGTTGGTGCTGATGACAAAATCCGAAATTCCAACTCAATCGATCACTTTGCCGCTGAACTGTTTTTCCAAGATTGCCCGTGCCTGTTTTTCGATGAACCGGCCACGTTTGGTATCGCCTGCCGAGAAGTACGACCGCACCACACCCTTCTCATTGGTCGCCACCCGCAGGTATCCGCTGTACCAGCCTTTTTCCAGCTTCACATGCCCCGGCCTGAGGTCCACGCCCTGGCTCAAACACGTCCCCTGTAAATCAATCCCATCCGGCGTGGCTGTCACCGTCGTCGCACCCTGATTCACAAAATGACGCACCACTGCTGCCAGCGCCTGATCACGCACCACATCGTTGGCAAATTCATAATTAAACTCGCCCGTGTGAACACCTGATTCTGCAATGCCCACAACTGATCCATCAACCCGCGATCCTGTGCCAGTGCTTTCAAAAAGAAGAGCACGGTCATGATCGAGTTTTCACTCCATACACTGAGCTTGCCCATCGTGATCTGGTGGTAGTAATGCCCCGACTCCTCCGCTGCTGCCGGGGCGCTGATCTGCCTCATGTAGTCTTTGATCTGCGAATGCCCGTTGCGGAACAGCACAGGCTGCACACCCAGCTTCCCCCACTCCGCCAGCGCCAGCGGGCTGACCTTCGGGTCGTACAACACCGACTCCGGTCCCTTCTTACCCCTGGCTTTTCCATGCCCTCCCACCCCTGCGGATTTGAGCACAGGCACCGTCACAAAGCCTGCTGTCAGAATCCCTCGTTTGTCGCCGAATACCATCCGGTCACCATCACCATCCACCCCGATCACCACATCGCCTTTGATCTTTTTGCAAAGTGCCACCGCCCCGTCCATTTTCCCCTGACTCGTCGGATTGGGGGACCCTGTGGGAAACGCCCATCCGGGATCAATCGCAAGGTATGCACCTGTGCCCCCGCCAGTTCCAGCGCCCGGTAAATCTCCGGCCCAGCCGAGCCGTGGTACGCATCGAGTACCACTTTTCATCCCCTTGAGCATGCCCGGCTTCACCCCTGCTGCCTTGAGGGAAAATTCCAGGTACTCGCGCGTTAAATCCAATAACGTCAGTGAACCCCCGCCCGTGTTGCTGACTTCTTGGGCGAGTGATAAATCTCCCTTACCCGTGTCAACCCTCCCTTGGGTCCGCAGTCATAACCGATCGCCTGCACCGTTGGCACAACGAATTTCACACCCACATATTGTGCCGGGTTGTGCGAAGCGGTAACCCCCAGCCCCATCGTCTTGGGGTGCTTCTGCGATACAGTCATGGCCGTGAAATATCCCTGAGGCGTGCTCACCGGTTCAGGACGCACAAATACCCTGAACCCTTGCCGCATCGCCTCCTGAACTCCAAGGTCCATCACATGCCCCGCCGCCAAGCGGGCATCCCTCGAAAAGCAAATCGTGTCCACCCCAATCTCACGCGCATAAATCAGCGTCGCTTCAAACAAGCGGGTCACCTGTTTATCATCAAACTCACTGGCTTCCCAGCGTGCATCGTATACCTTGATCGGGTCCTTATTCATCACTGGCTCCTTATCTGGTTTTCATACTCTGCTGAACCATTCACACTGACCGTGCATCCGTACATTTCGTCATTGCTTTTTGCCACATCAAATTCGGTATTCCAATCGAAATCCAAAATTCAAATTCTGCGATCCGAAGGCTTCGATAGCGGGTCTTCCCGCTAAATCCGAAATCCCAAATTCGAAATTCAATACTCATATCACCGCCACTCCCAGCTCCGCTGCGCCCGGGCTGGTGCCCTCCATCAGCATGGTTTTCCTGCCTGATTCTTTTTCATATTCAAGTTGCAGTTCGAGCAGACGCTGATGTGTAGCCGCATCATCACACAGCAGCATTGCCACCGTCCCGCCGCTGCCCCGCCGGTGATCTTGGCTCCGTAAAAACCTGCCCCGGGCCGCGCTGGTTCACCATTTCCACGATGCGATCTGTCAGCGGGTGCCCAGCCCTGCGTTGTCCGAGTAGCTGGCGTGGCTCTCATACATCAGCCCCCCCGCCTCGCTCAGCAATGTTTCCACCTCTTGCTTATCCGCCTGATTCCCTGCGCCTCCCAAAGCTCCCGCCTGTTTCAACAACATCACAAACCGTGTGACCCTGCGCATTTCATAAACATGGTGATCCGTCGCTGCCCGCACCCGGTACATCACTCCCGGTTTGACTTTCGTGACCGTGTCCCCCGTTTCGCCGTAACGCTCTAAAAATTCCCGCCCTGCATGCTTACAGGCAAAATCTCCCGCCAAAGCTTTTCGTATTTCCCCGCATCCATCTTCGCCAGCATGCCCCCGGTGACATCCGTCTCCTCCAGCTTGCTCAAAATCTTCCGCCCCATGAACGAAGCCACCCGTGCCTCCGTGTACGGGTCTCCGCTTACCTCGTGACTGGCACCACTGAACAGCCCTGCAAACCGGTAACCCGTCGGCACCATCACCGGCCCGATCACCTGCGCCGGCCAGCCTGCATCCAATGCCCCTGGTATCACTTCCCTCTCCCCCCCGGGAGAGGGTTGGGGTGAGGGCGTCTTTGCTTTTTCATGCGCATTGTTTTCAAGGCTCAAGCTGCTTTCCGGCACGCCCGTTTTCCCCGACACACATGGCTGACACAAAATCTCCAGCAGCGCCCCATCCACCCCCATGCACGAAGCCACCTGATCCATCACTCCGCAAGGTGCCCCCACCACGTGGTTCTCCACATACTGACAGGCAGTGGCAATCGCTATCGGTTCCAGTTTCATCCCCAGCCAGTGTGCTCCCGCCAGCATCGTCGCCACTTCAATCGCAGCACTCGATGACACCCCGCCCCCACCGGCACATCGCTATCCAACATTATCGTGACGCCACCCTCCGCGACCGCCGACTCCTGCTTGCGCAATTCCCGCATAAGCCACCACAGGCACCCCACCGGGTACCGCGCCCATTTCTCACCCTCATTGAGCAACCCGCGCACCCTCGCCGGGTCCTCCGTGGTCAGCGCCTCCATCTGCAAACTCACCGGCTTGTCATTCTGCAAACTCACACACACCACCCGACCATCCCGCCGCTGCTGCGCCGCTGCCGCTGCCGCCACGGCTGTAGTTGTAGTGGATGCTGACAAAGATGGCCTCTGAAGGAAGGATCTTAAGTCCAGTGGCACAACTAGAGAGGAATTCAGAGGCTGTGGATTCATATCTAGAATTAGACAGATTTAGTAGTGCGTAAAGACCTGTGAAGAGCTTTCTTTACATGGGAGGAAAACTAAAATGTTGCCTGAAAGTTTCCTTGAAATCCTTAAAAACTGCAATGTTGCATGCAAAGCCTTTTAGGTTGATTGCCTTGGCCTTGCTTTGGCTCACTCTTGGACAACATCAATACCATTGGAATCAAAGGCCC
>JAAUTM010000021.1 GCA_012031455.1 Phycisphaerales bacterium | reverse complement strand
GCTGGACTGAATCGGTCGTTCTCGTCCAAGGCCGGTGACGCCGGTGACCAGCTCAACCGTATGCGTCTGCTGATGCAGAAGGTCAACATCATGGGTCTGACCGCCTACGAACAGTTGCAGGTGGAAAGGTTCATCATCAGCACCTTCTGCCCTGAAAACCTCACGGCCGATCAGTTCCGCAGCCTGCTGCGTCAAGGCCCCTCGGCCAAGGGTGCGCAGAACGGACCGGTGGCCATGAACACCAGCAACGTCAGTGGCATGTGAAGATGTTTCGCAAGCCTTGATGTGCCACGGGCGAAATGATTGGGTCGGTTGATTCGCACAACTTCAATGATGATCCCGGACCGGACGCTGCTTTACCATGACGTAAAGTAACATCCGGTCTGTTTTTTGGGGTCGGTTGCGACATGAATTCGCGTGCGCAGAGCGGCTATCATGGGGTGATGGTGAAACTGGGTTCCATCGAGCTTGAAGCCCCGTTCTTTCAAGCGGGGCTGGCTGGTTACTCCGATACCGCAATGCGCCTGGTGGCACGGCGGCATGGGGCACCCTACGCAGTCACGGAAGCTTTGCTGGATGTGTTTTTGCTCCAAGGCGGGCGAGGGCTCAAGGCTGCCGAGCTTGACCCGGCAGACCACCCGATCGCTGGTCAGCTCATGGGTTCACACCCGCAGGACATCGCCAGGGCCGCAAAGGTATTGGCAGGCACGGGCTACGATGTGATCGATGTGAACCTGGCATGTCCGGTGAAAAGATACGTAAGCGCGCCCGGGGCGGTCACCTGCTCAGTGAACCAGCCGAGGCGGTGGCGATATTGGATGCGGTGCGTCAGGCTGTGCCCGAACATGTTCCCTGCACGGTGAAACTTCGCCGGGGTACGGATTTGTCAGCGCTGGCCGAGAACAATTTCCGTTTCATTCTGGAGTCGGCCATCGGCGGGGGTTATGCAGGGGCGGTGGTGCATGGGCGTACGGTGGAGCAGAAGTACCACGGGCCTGCGGACTGGCAATGGCTGACCAGCCTTGCCCATGAATATGGCCAAGTGATAGCCAGCTCGGGGGAGCATTTTGTTCTGGGGGGTTCGGGTGACATCTGGTGTGCTGCGGACATCTTTCGCATGATCCAGACAACCGGATTGCACTGGGTCAGCGTGGCCCGCGGGTGCATCGGCAATCCATGGATCTTTCATCAGGCTTTGGCGCTCATGCGTGGCGATACCGAGCAGGCATTGCAACCACCCACCATTGCCCAGCAGCGTGAAGTTTTACGTGAGCATTTTGAACTGGCCTGCCGGGTGAATGGGGAGAAATCAGCATCGTTTGAGATGCGTAAATTTGGCATCAAGTTCAGCAGGCATCACCCTGAACACCAGCAGGTCGCCAAGGCCTTCATCGCAGTCAAGGGACTTGCGGATTGGCAGGCAGTGCTGGATGAGTTTTATTGCGTCAATGGTGCGGGACGTCTGGCGGATATGTCTGTGGCCACTCCGCTGGCCTGTGATGTGGTGTGATGTCGTGATAGACTTTCCCCATGCGGGTGATCTTCATTGGTGATATTCATGCATTTGCACCGAGCCTTGCCTGGCGTTACTGGTTGAGCAAGTGCGCGCTGGGCTGGCTGAACATGAAGCTCAACCCGAATCGCAAATTCAACTTCAACCTCTGGCCGGGCACCTTGCAACGCATGCGTGAATTGAACCCTGACTGGGTGCTTTGTTCGGGGGACCTTACACAACTGGCGATGGATGAAGAATTCGCCATGGTTATCAAGCCTTGGCGTTTGACGCTGGGGCATTGCCGCACGGTCGTGGTGCCGGGCAATCATGATCGTTACACCCACCGGTCCGTGCGTGAAAAAACGTTTGAAAAATGTCTGGGCGATCTGGCTTCATCGACTTACCCGTACTGGCAGCGGCTCACGGACCATTGGCATCTGCTGGCACTGGACAGCACCTGCACCCATCTGCTGGATGCCACCGGGTCCATTGGCGATGCGCAGTTGCAGGCTGTGGCGGAGCGCATCACAACGCTGACACCTGACGACGGATTGCTGCTGCTGACGCATTACCCGGTGTTGCTGCCCCCGGGGCGTCGTGACACGCCCGGCCACAAACTGCGCGATTCAATGGAACTGCGCAAAATACTAAGCCAATGTCGCGCACGCATCATTTACCTGCATGGGCATGTGCACGAACCCTGGTCCTTCCGGGTGAAGGAGCCGACCCTCGCCCACCTGCATATGCTCAACGCTGGCTGCCCGCTGCGCTGTTCATCTGAATTTCCCCAGGGCCAGGGATTTTGGGAATTGCACCTGCCCGACCTTGGCAAGCAACCGGTCCGCCTCACCCGGCATCGCCTGGTCTGTGACCAATGGCAGACGATTGAAGAATCAATATAAAAGATCAAACCGTGCGCTTGGCATGATTCCTGCTGCGGGATCAAACGCGTTTCCGATTTGGCCGATAATAAGGTTCAGCAAGCATTGCGCTAAGATATCGTGTCTTTGAACTGACCCATCCGTGGGGGCGTATCGGTATTCAGTTCTTTGGACATCAAAAGGAAACCCCGCCATGTGTGGAATCGTTGCATACGTCGGTACCCGTTCGGTGGCACCCCTGCTGATCGAGGGGCTCAAGCGTTTGGAATATCGCGGTTACGACTCGGCTGGCATTGCGGTGGTCACGCCCAAGGGAATGCATGTGCTCCGCTCACTGGGGCGAGTCAGCGTGCTGGAAGATCTGATCGAAGCAACCCCTGATATGGATGCGTTTCTGGGCATCGCCCATACTCGCTGGCCACCCATGGCGAACCCAGCGAGCGCAACGCCCACCCGCACATCGGCACCAGTGCATCGGGCAAAAAAATTGCTTTGGTGCACAACGGCATCATCGAAAATTACGCAGCCCTTAAACACTGGCTCACCGAAAAAGGCCACGAATTTTATTCACAAACCGACACGGAAGTGCTGGCCAAGCTGGTGGCTGAGTTTTACGACCCGGCCAACGGCGGGCTGGAACATGCAGTGCAATTGGCTTTGCGTGAAGTCACCGGGGCCTATGCGATTGCCGTCATCAGCGAAGCCGAACCCCACACCCTGGTGTGTGCCCGCAAGTCGCCGCTGATCATCGGCATTTGCGAAAACAGTTATGTGGCAGCATCGGATGCCTCGGCCATCGTCTCGCATACCACGCAGGTGATCACGCTTGATGATTATCAGGTCGCCAAATTATGTGCCGGTCCCAGCGACAAAAAGAACAGCGATGGCGGGCCGTGGTCGGTGGCTTTCCGTACCACGACGCTGGACAACAAACCCGTCAGCCGAAATGTGGAGGCGCTCGAATTCGACTTGCAGCAGATTGAACTCGGTGGCCACAAGCATTTCATGCTCAAGGAAATCATGGAGCAGCCTGAGGCGATACGCAATTGCCTGCGCGGGCGCATTGATCAGCGTGATAATCGCGTTGTCCTTGGCGGCTTGGCTAATTTCACCCGTGATCTGGTGCGTGCCAAGCGATTTATTCTGACCGGACAGGGCACCGCATTTCACGCTGGCCGCATCGGTGAATATTTACTGGAAGATTTGGCAAAGGTCCCCGCCCGCTGCGAATACGCCAGCGAATTCCGTTATCGCAACCCGATCATCGAAGATGGTGCGGTGGTGGTGGCCATCAGTCAGTCGGGGGAGACAGCCGACACCCTGGCCGCTTTGCGCGAGGCCAAGGAACGTGGCGCGTTGGCTCTGGGCGTGGTGAACGTGGTGGGTTCGACGATTGCACGTGACACGGATGCGGGCGTGTATCTGCACGTCGGGCCGGAGATCGGCGTGGCATCCACCAAGGCTTTCACCGGTCAGGTGGCGGTGCTAACGCTGCTGTCACTATTCATCGGCAAGCGTAAATATCTTTCGGATGAAGCGCTCAAGGCTTACCTGACGGATCTGGAAAAGTTGCCCGATCACCTGGCACATGTGCTTGAACAGAGCGACCACATTAAAAAGTGTGTGGAGCGTTACGTTGATCGCAACAACTGGCTGTTTCTGGGGCGTGGTTACAACTACCCGGTGGCATTGGAAGGGGCTTTGAAGCTCAAGGAAATTTCGTACATTCATGCCGAGGGAATGCCCGCAGCGGAAATGAAGCATGGCCCGATCGCGCTCATTGATAAGGGTATGCCGGTGGTCTTTGTTGCTACACAAGGCAGTCAGTATGAAAAGGTGATGAGCAACATTGAAGAGGTGCGTGCCCGAGGCGGGGCGATCATCGCCGTGGCCACCGAGGGCGACCCGCACATCGCCAAATATGCCGAGTCAGTGTTCTATGTGCCAGCGGTGCCCGAGGCGCTGCAACCGATGATTACCGTGACCCCGTTGCAGTTGCTGGCGTATCACGCAGCCGTGCTCCGCGGCTTGGACGTGGACAAACCCCGCAACCTGGCCAAGAGCGTGACGGTGGAATAAAAATAATTGAACCAGCCTAACTCTCAAAGGCCGGTTTCCGTTATTCATGGGGATCATGGATAAAGGATCATGGATAATGTACAAACCAACTGAGAATGCTGGGTCCATGTATCTTCCTTTATCCATCATCCATCATCCATCATCCATTATCCATCGGAATATCCTGAAATGCAGGTTGCAGTTGTGTCAACCGTACCGATGATGTCCGTGCAACCCGATCCTGTTACAATGCCCTGTCAGGTGGTTTTATTGAATCGCACCCATGACAGGAAACAACTGATATGAACGTCCAAACATGGCTGGCGGGGTGGATGTTGGCTTTGAGTTTGTCTTTGGCAGGTTGCGGGCAATACGTGAACATTCCCAATGACCCCGGCGACATCGCCGCAAGCAGTCCGAATCTGCTCAATGTGCAGCAGACAGCGGTGAGGGCGGTAGCGGCTGTGCTGGAAGATCGCCCGCTGGGTCGGCCTTATCGCCTGATATTGCCGGTGGGTGCCGATGACGGAAGCTACGCCTACGCAATGCGGGAACTGGGGACGATGCATCGTGGTCTGATCAACCGCCCATGGCCGATATGCCTGTCATTGAAGTCCGCCATGTGCGCATCCGCAGCTGGCTGGCACAGGTGGATGTGATACGACCGGCGGATCCGCGTAACCCCGCAGGATTGCAGCAGCTGGTATCGGTGCACCTGAAATACAGCTGGGGTCTGGGATGGTCCGTGGACCGCTTGCACCTTTGGCGGATTCCGCTCGAGGATGCATTGTTCCAAGCACGTTACAGCGAGATCGATGCTGCCCCAATCAATGCGGTACCCCGGGCGAACCGGTACGCAGCCCTGCGCTGCCCCCCGCTTCAACATCAACCGGCTCGATGCGCGAGTTGCGGTGATGGTCAAGCCATCCGCCCGAAGTGCATGCAAGGGAAGACCCCGAGGCCGCACCTGCGGTGCGTCGCTAAACGTCAAACCCATTAACTAACCTGCGGTGCGTCGCTAAACTTTGAACCGATTCATTAAAACCCATTAAATAAAACTCATTAACTAATTAACCCTTTAACCACATACGGAGTTTGAAATGCCCTGGGTACTTTCCGCTTTTGCTGATGAGGCCGGGACCAAAATTGATGAACAGATCAAAGCCCTGACACCGGGCTGGGATCACTCATGTGGACCTGCGTGGGATGACACGTTCAACATTACCACCCTCCCTACAGAACTCGCCAAACAAGTCCAGCAGAAATTGAGCGATGGGGGGATTAAGGTCGGGATGTTCGGTTCGCCCATCGGCAAAATCGACATCAAGGACGACTTCGAAGCTGACCTCCACCGTCTCCAGCACCTGGCGGAACTGGCACCGATTTTCAAATGCCAGTCCATCCGCATGTTCAGTTATTACAACAAGCAAAGTGCCCCCAAGGAACAATGGCAGGCTGAATCGCTCAATCGGCTGGGTAAGTTGCGCGATGAGGCGGCGAAGCTGGGCATGAAGCTCTATCACGAAAACGAAAGTCACATCTTCGGCGATCACCCCGCCGAAAACCTGCTTATCCTCAAAACCCTGCGTGATGGGAAGTCTTTCTTCGGCATCTTTGATTTCAGCAACTACAACATGGGCGGTGATGATGTGCTGGCCGCCTGGAAACTATTGCAACCTTACACCGATTGCATCCACCTCAAGGACAGCAACAAGGACAAGGTGCATGTGCCGCTGGGTCAGGGTGCGGGGCACGTCAAAACCATTCTGAGTGAACTGCTGAAGTCCGGCTGGCACGGGCCACTCACGCTTGAACCGCACTTGGCGCATTCCAAGGCTGTGCTGGCGACCGGGCCATCGGGTCAGGTGAATGTTGAATATTCGAAACTCAACCATGCTGAGTCGTTCCAGATCGCAGCCGAGGCAGCAGTCAACCTGCTCAAGGAAATCGGCGCTCCCGTGGTGTGAAACTGATCAGCATTGCCCTTGAAAAATGACCTGGCACCCAATAGGAGCCAAACCATGCGCCGGATACTTGCCGTAGCTTTGGCATCAACGTTTGCCCTGACACTCGTGCAGGCTGATGAGTCATCAGTTCCCCCGGCGGCGCAGCCCGTCTCGGAGAAGGCCCCCGCAAAATCGACAGACTCTGCGAATACCGCTGAACCTGTGAACCCTCCCGCCCCGGCCACTGCTCCCCACCGCAGAGCAGGTGATTCAGGAACTCTTGCAACAGCGTCGCACTGCCCCGGCGGTGGACCTGTGCCCGCAGCTGTCACGCCCGTTCCAGCCAACGGCAGCATCACCGATCGTCGGGTGCTGGGTGTGGCCCCGGATATGGCCAACAGCGCCCCCGGTCTCAGACGCGAAGGGGATTTCATATTGAGTCGGCGTGGCAGGGTCATATTGGAACCCGGCAACAAAGGGCCCATGTTTGTATTCAGCGCTGATGGTGCCAATGCAGTCGAGCCTCCGCTCCGCCTGGCGCCCGCGCAACTGACGGAACAGGTGGAACGGATCATCGCCCAGCGTGGCGACCGGGTGGTGTTCATCATCACCGGTCAGGTGCTGACTTACCGTGGTGCCAATTATCTGCTGCCCACACAGATCATGGAAGATTTTGACAAGGGCAACTTAAATCCCTGAGTACTATGGTGGAGCAAGGACACCGGCTATAATTGAACGGTCGATCACCGGACTTCCATCATGCTCAAAACCAAAACCAGTAAGACAGCAATCGCAAAACCAACGCGGTCTGCTTTGACCAAGAAAAAGCGAGGTACTGCAATAGCCAGCAAAGC
The DNA here is from genome assembly GCA_012031455.1 of Phycisphaerales bacterium. The sequence continues at coordinate 3,207 of JAAUTM010000021.1, read as the reverse complement.
CGGGGCTGTAACCTCGGATGCCACTGTGATATCCGCCATGGTAGATACCATTGAGCAACAGGTTATTCGCCTGGACCGTACCTGGCGGTTGCTGGAATCGCGGAACAGCACTATGGCGAATCGTTTGTGATAGTTGGAGTAATAACCCATGTCCATTCCGGGCGATCTGATAGAAACCCTTCGCAAACTCAGTTCACTCGAACAACGCACCGAGGATGTAAGGCGTTCACAGGACCGCCTTGAACAAAAACTCGACTCCCTGATTGACCGATTGGCTCGTATCGAAGCCAACTACGAAAATCTTCGGCAGAATGTCAAAAATGAAATTCTTGCCGAGCTGCGTTCGGACCTGACAAGAGTGCAAACCATTTTTGATTTGCAACAACGCGGTTTGCTAAAAACCTTTGATAGCAACATTGAAAAATCTTCATAACCTTCCAACCGATACCTTGTACGGATGACTAATCATGCCCATTTACGAATATCGCTGTGATGCCTGCCAGCATGTCACCGAACTGCTGCGGACCATGAGCCAGGCCGATGACAAGGTCAAGTGCGAAGAATGCGGGAGTGTGAAAACCCGGAGGGTACAGAGTATGTTTGCTGCGAGCGTGGCCGGTGCCTCGGCCAAAGAATGCCCCGCCACCGGGCAAGGTTGCTGCAAGTGCATCAATGATGGAGCCTGTGGCCTGAACTGATTGTTACAAACGATGCCCCGCATCCGGCGCAGAAAATAGCCGTACTTGCCCGACGGCTCACGCTCCCACCCCCATCTGTGCTTCGGTCACACGATCAATTAAAGTATGCAACTCTTCATCGGGTTTGTACCCAGCTTCCCGCTGGCGGTAATGTTCCACCACCCGGTTCATACCTTCCTGTAAGCTCAGCTTGCATTTCCAATCCACCAGCCCGGTTGCCTGCATCACCTTGGTATTGTCGAACATCACGCAAGGTGTTTTGTCCCCGTAGAGCGGCCCCGCCCATTCAGCCTTGAACCGCACCAGCGCCGCCGTGGGCACATGCACCAGCCTCGGCTCGACCCCCAGCGATTTACCCATCGCCATGAAAATATCGTTCCACGTAAACGACTCCATGTGCCTGGTGATGTGAAACGCCTGCCCCAGAGCCTTGGCATTCCCTAAAAGTCGTGCAAACGGTACCGCGAAATCATCAGCGTAAGTGATCGTCCACAGGCTTGTGCCATCGCCATGCACGAGGATGGATTTACCTTGCAGCATGCGCCAGGCCCAGTGATCGCTGCCCCCGATGGTCCCGGGAAAGTTGCGCCGATGGGTGTGGCTGGGACGCACAATTGTCACCGGCAGACGGCCCGCTTGATGTTCCCCCATGAAAAGTTTTTCACAGACGATTTTGGCCTGGCTGTAGGGCCAGAATGGATTTTCCATTGGTGTGTTTTCAGTGACGATCAGCTGGCGGGAGGGTTTCTGATACCCCGATGCGGTCGATATGAAAACATACTGACCGACTTTGCCAGCAAACATGTCAATGTCCCGACGGGCCTGAGTTTCATTGAATATCCGAAACTGGCAGACCACGTCCCATTTTTCTTCGCCGAGCTTGCCGTAGCTGGCCGGGTCGTTCATGTCGCCCTGAATAAACCGCACCCCTTGCGGATACGACTCGGTGCTGTGACCCCGGTTGAACACGCTGATGTCATGCCCCAGCCGGGCACCCTCGTGAATGCAGGCGTAGGAAATTTCCCCGCTACCGCCAATGTAAAGCACGCGCATGGCACATCTCCTTGTAATACCCGTCAAATGGAACATCACCTGACACAGGTTGGGTTGTAATCACTATATCACCCTGAGATTCGTATCCCGATAGAATCTTCGCATGACACTCGACCTTGGGCACATGCTGGCTGTCGATGGGCCGATCGCTCGCCGGCTCGGTTCGGCTTATGAGCCACGTCCCCAGCAGTGGGACATGATCCAGGCCGTGGACAACACCTTAAGCCGAGGCGGCAAGCTCATTGTCGAAGCTGGCACCGGGGTGGGAAAATCCTTTGCCTATCTTTTGCCAGCCATCAAGCACGCACTGGAGACCAAGGCCGACGGCCGGGCGGATCGCAAGATCATCATCTCCACCCATACCATCGCCCTGCAGGAACAGCTCATCCGCAAGGACATCCCCCTTTTGCAGGCAGTGATCCCTGATGAGTTCACCGTGGTGCTGATGAAAGGGCGCGACAATTATCTCTCCCGACGCAGGCTTCAGCGAGCCTGGGATCGCAAGGCCTTGCTCTTTGCCGATGGCCCAAGCTTGCAAAGCCTGGAAATACTCGACGACTGGGTCAAGCAAACCGATGACGGTTCCCGTGCCACCCGCCCCGCTCTGCCCCAGCCAATGGTCTGGCATGATGTCGCCAGTGACCGTGAAGATTGCCTTGGTCGCAGTTGCCCGCTCAACAAGGATTGTTTTTATTACCAGGCACGTCGGCGGATGGAGAACGCAGACCTGATCGTCGTGAATCACTCGCTTTTTTTCGCCGACCTGGCGATTCGAGCCGAAGGTGGCGGAGGCATGTTGCCGCCTTATGACACGGTGATTCTCGATGAGGCCCACACCCTCGAAGATGTTGCCGGGGATCACTTTGGCATCAGCCTTTCTCGTGGCGGAGTTTTGCAAACCCTTGGCCGAATCCACAACCCCCGTCGTCGTCACGGACTGCTGGCGGGCCTGTATCGCAAAGTTCCCGAAGAGCGTCTCACACCCATCGCCAACCTCGTGATGGATGCTTACGACGCCGCAGGAATTTTCTTTGATGACCTGCTTCACTGGCTTGATCAGCATCCCCAAGGCACCGGGCGCATCCGTGAACCTGACATCATTGGCAATCCGCTTTCCGCCCCCTTGCGCGATCTGGTGGTCATGCTCAAAGCTCTGGCAGCCGACCTGAAAACCCCCGATGACAAAATCGAAATCAGCGGGTTTGCCAACCGTGTGCAGGCCATGGCCAGTACGGCCGAGGCTCTGGTGAAACAGAAACTGCCCGACAGTGTGTATTGGCTCGAAGCCAGTGTCAGTCAGGGCAAGCATCGCCGGGGTGCATCTGCAATGTGCACCGATCGATGTTGGGCCACTGCTCAAAAGTCGGCTGTTTCAGGCAATCAAACGCACACAATCGTCCGCTGAGTGTGATTTTGACTTCCGCCACGCTGGCGACCCAGAGCACTGATCATTTGC
>JAAUTM010000020.1 GCA_012031455.1 Phycisphaerales bacterium | reverse complement strand
GGACAGGTTTGCTGCCAAGTGGTTTGATTTACCCGCAGGATCGAAATCAACACGCGTATTAAGTGATGGATCAGGCAGGCCATGGGTGGTGGGCGGGCCGCATGGTTTAGGCCGGGTGACGGTGATTGGTGTCGATGTCACCGACCGCAGGCTGGCTGCGTATTCCCTGCCCAATCCGTTTACGCAAAACCATAACCCGGTGGGGGTATTGCTTTGGCCAACAGTGCTTGGACTGCGTGGTCCGGTTTACACCGATGCTTACCTGACTGCGGAACGACTCGACCAGCCGCCGCCCAATATGCGCTACAGATGGGTGGACTTGGCGTGGTTTGTACCCGGACTGATTGCCATGCGCGAGACGGCAGCACCGGCGCTGCTTGCCGCTATCGTGGTGTTTGGCGTGTACTGGCTGGCCGCAGGCCCGGGGGGTTATGCCTGGCTCAAGCGTAAAGGTAAGTTGCGCCATGCCTGGGTGGTGTTTGCAGGCATAGTCATCCTGTTCACACTGGTGACCTGGACAGGGGCCTTTTTTCTACGTCCGCAACAGGAACGCATCGCCCATTTTTCCGTGGTGGATATGGACAACGTTACCGGCTGGGTGCATAAGCAAAGCTGGCTGGCGCTGTATGTCCCTGAGCATGGGAAGATTGAATTGGAACTGCCTGAGGCCGATGACCAAAGCGGAGGTTTTCTATCAGGTGGCAACAACAGACCGGGGCTATCAGGCACTCAGGGAGGAGCAAAGTTAAGCAATACTCTGGCTGCACCGGGGCTGCTGGCAGGGGGCGATGCAGGGGGGTTCATCGACCCGCAGCGTTATGTGATGGATGCCTCCAGTCCGAATCAGGCGATGGTGCCCATGCGATCCACCGCCAAGCTGGTGGAGCTGAATGTACTCGAACCATTGCAGAAAACAGGCCCCCAAGGATCGTGGACGGCTCCGACAGGTCGGGTGAAGTTTGGACCTGCGGGACTCATCGGTGAGTTGACGCATCAGCTGCCGGGAGCATTACGGGATGTACTGCTTGTGTATGTTCCCGGTAAAACTCAGGGAATGCAGCAACATCAGGAAGCATTGGTCTGGCGACACCGTGAGCCTTGGTTGCCGGGCCAGGTGCTTAAGATTGAAGGGGTGAAGGGTCAGCCGATGGTGATCGAGCCAGTGGCGCCCAATGACAAGGAACGTGATGAGTTGAGGCAATGGCGAGGCCATCTGGGGGATTTGCTGCGCACCCGCGGACCTGATGAGCAGGAAAACGGGGAAGAGGTAACGCTGGCGGATGATCGACTGGTGCAGCGGATGGAATTGCTTTCGTTTTATGGTTTGCTGCCTACCCCGGATTTCAGGGCCCAGTCATACCCGTTGCCACTGGCGCTGTCACGAAGCATGGGACGATCGCTGGATTTAACCCCGCGTTTGGGATTAAAAGGGCTTTGGCTGATCGGGCATCTGGATAATCGAAAAACCAAGGATGATGAGTCAGGACTGCAACTTCCATTGAAGGTCAATGGCGAAAATGTAAAAGCTGGAGGTTGGACAATGGTGCGGATGTTTGTGGAGGTGGAGTGAAAGTACTAAAACACCCAGGACCTTTTACATGCCCATGATCGAGACCATCAATCTCAGCAAGCGTTACAGTGACCTGATGGCGCTGTCCAACCTCAATCTGACCATTGAGGAAGGGGAGTGCTTCGGGTTCATCGGCCCCAACGGCGCGGGCAAGACTACCACCATCAAAATTTTAGCCACCCTGCTGCGACCGACCTGGGGTGAAGCACGCATTGGCGGGTTATCCGTCGGGCCGGTGAACGCCCGGCAGGTGCGATCACTGATCGGTTATGTCCCGGATTACTTCGGTTCCTACCCCGACATGGTGGTACGGGAGTATCTGGAATTTTTTGCTGCAGCTTATGACATCCATCCGCCTCAGCGACAGAAAGTGGTGGATGATGTACTGGCTCTGACGGACCTGACGTACAAGGCGGATGCTGATACCAACGGCCTGTCACGCGGGATGAAACAGCGACTTTCCTTGGCGCGGGTGCTGCTCCATGACCCCAAGGTATTGCTACTGGATGAGCCCGCTTCGGGACTGGATCCCCGGGCACGCATAGAAATTCGTGAATTGCTCAAAGAGCTTCATCGCATGGGTAAAACCATTTTGATTAGTTCCCACATCCTGCTGGAACTGGCGGACTTCTGTACCACTGTGGGCATCATCGAACGGGGGCAATTGGTTTTTACCGGCACGGTGAAGGATATTCTGCAACGCGCCAAGGTGGGCACGGTGCTGCATGTGAGTGTGGCGGAGCGTGATTACAACGCAGTGGAATTACTCAAAACCCTGCCCGGCGTAGTGGGGGCGGAAGTGGTCAGTGACGGAATTCGTGTGCAACTGGATGCCAAGCTCGGCGACCCGGCGATGATCGCCCACAAACTTGTCACCGGTGGCTACAAACTTACTCGGCTGCAGGAGGAACAGGTCAATCTGGAAACCGCATTCATGCGGCTGACCAAGGGATTGGTGCAGTGAGCTGCGAATTTGTTAATTGATGTGAAAAACCCAGGCATGGCAATGCCTGGGCTTTATAGAAGCGGTTGCTTTCGAATCCAATCCATGCGTGAGCTTTGTAAAAGTTGCAGATTCACGGTGATTGTATTCAGTTCACCGGGACATGAGCTTCCAGTGGGTTGTTGAAAATTTTGTCCCACTGCAAGCCACCTTCTTTTTGATGCTGTTCCATCAGCGCCAGGAATGTTTGCAACAGGTCACGGTGAATCTCTTCACGGCGTGAAAGGCTCTCGTTACGCCCGAGCTTGTGCATGTAGGCGATCAGTTCATCGGCCACGTTGGCGTAGTCGTTATAGACCTTGTCGATCACGAGGGAGGCTTCGCTTCCATAAACGCGCAACACCTGATCGAGCAGGGCAGCAGTTTCGGCTTCGCTCAGAGGTTGAGGACGGTTGCTCACGTGGTCGGCTTTGATGCCATCCAGTTGTACTTTGATGGTTTGGTAGACTTCGTCTTCGACCTTGAGAATCTGTTCTCCAAGGTTATGCATGAGGAAGCCCTTGAGTTGCACACCCACCAGTTCATGCGGAACTGCCAGCAGCCGGGCCTGTGCATCTTCCATCACCTGCGGAGCCTTATCCTTCAGAGATGCGCTGATATGCTCCGAAGCCTGCGGAAGAGCTTCACTGATGTTTGCCTGCAATACATCCGCAGCAGTTTCGGTGTCGAACTGACTGATCTGCTGATGAGCGTAGATGAAATAGAAGCCCATCATGCCGACCGCCAGCACCGTCACGATCCGCAAGGTCAATGCCTTACGCCGCGTGGATGCCAATGTTGTTTCCAGTTGTGCTTCGAGGGCTGCCAGTCGCTGGTTAGTTTTAGAATTATCCCTGGATTGTGTCGCACTCATGATTGAATCCTTCAAGGTTGTTGGATTTAGTTAATCAACTCAGCGTAAAGAAACGGTTCACATGTAGCCTTGCAGCTATCAGGTCATTGATGATGGATCACTGGGCTGTGGGTTGAGCGTGAGGGTCGCCGACATCGAACAGTTGGAGGAAGACTTCGGTGGCCGAGTCGGGTTCGCCAGCGTGCAGCAATTCGTAATCAGCGAGCATGATGACGTGATGCAGAAGGTTCCGCTGAAGGTCCAGCTTGTCGGCAGCCATCGCTTCCTGAGGGCTGACGGCCAGAAGCGCGTTCCATATCTTGCGGGCTTCGGTCTGATAAATAGTATCAAACCGGGTACCCAGCTGGCCGAATTCCTCATAGACACGATTTTCAAATTGTTTGGACAGGCGATCCAATGCATCTTGGTCCATCAATGCAGGGAAAGTGGCCTGGATGTCGGGTTCGATGCGTTTGGCAACACGATTGAGCGATATCTCCAGACTCTTGCGCAGATCGGTGTGGAGGTCCGTGGCCAGACTGCGGATTTCGGTTTCAAGATTGTCGATCAGTGCCGGGGTCGCAGAACGCAGATTTTCCGCAGCCAACCCGGTATAAACAGGACCCACATCGGAAATGATGTTAAGAGCCTCGGCCTGGAAGCTGGGATAGAGTGCCTCAAGACGTGGGGTGATGGCTGCAACAACCTTCTGCTTGTCGAGGAAGTTATCGCGCACCGTCCCATAAAGCGCCCAGGCAAACAGAAGCGATTGGGCGGTCAGCAAAACAATCATGGCCACCGACCACCGGCGAATCGAGGTCTGGGCTGCACCCAGTTGGGTGAGTCTTTCCTGAATTCGTTCAATGCCCTGATCAATCGAAGTCGTATCAGCTGAGGTTGCTGGATCGGAACTCATGTGGGCCTCCTTAACGATTGGAACAATGACGCCAAAACACTTGGCCTTAGCAATCCCTATCGGATAATTGAAGCCCCTTCATAAGTCGCTGAGCTTGGCTGTAATCAATGCCTTTCCATGGGCTGCTCAACATAGCGCTTTCCCGATGCTCATCAATTTCTTATACTTGATGTTGCGTTACACATGACTAAATGCCCCCTATCGGAGTACCAATCAACATGCCCACCTACACCACCGCGGACATTCGTAACATTGCCCTTGTGGGTCACGCAGGCAGCGGTAAGAGTAGTCTGCTCGAAGCCTTACTGCAGGAAGCCGGAGCCATTCACCACCGTGGCTTTGTGGAAAAGGGCAATACCCTCAGTGACTATACCGATGAAGAGAAAGTCCATGGCCATAGCATTTATTCAGCCATCGCCCATTGTGATTTTCAGGGCAAACACATCAACCTCATTGATACGCCGGGCTACGCAGATTTTGCCGGTTCAGCCATAGCGGCCTTGGAGGCAGCAGACACGGCTGCAATCGTCATCAGTGCTGCGGGCGGGATCGAACCCACCGCACGAAAGATGATGGAACGTGCTGCGGATCGTCAGCTTTGCCGAATGATCGTCATTAACAAGATCGATCACGACAACATTGATCTGCCTGTCCTGTTGGAAAGCATTCGTGAAACATTCGGAATGCAGTGCCTGCCGGTGAATCTGCCCGCGCAGGGCAGCAAATCCGTGGTGGATTGTTTCTTCAATCCGCAGGGCGAGAGTGATTTGGGGCCGGTGGCACAGTGGCACAAGGCTATCGTCGAGCAAGTGGTGGAAGTCGATGAAGCTCTGATGGAAACGTATCTGGCTCAGGGGGATGTAAAACCGGAGCAGTTGCACGAACCCTTTGAAAAGCGCTGCGTGAAGGGCATCTGGTGCCGATCTGCTTTGTAAGTGCCCGCACCGCAACCGATCCGAGCAAATCCATCGGAGTCAGGGAATTGCTGGAAGTGCTTGTCAAGCTGGCACCCAACCCTCTGGAGAGCAACCCGGAGCCGCTGCTCAAAGGCGATGACAGCGAACACGAATTACATGCCATCCCCGATCCAAGCAAGCACGTTCTGGCCCATGTGTTTCAGATCAGCATCGACCCCTTCGTAGGCAAGCTGTGTGCTTTCCGTGTATTGCAGGGAACCATCCGCGCCAGCACCCAACTTTACATCGGTGACCCTCGTGGTGGTGAAAGCAAGAAATCCCTTTAAGGTCGGTCACCTTTTCAAATTCCAAGGCAAGGAACACGTGGAGATTCCTGAAGCCATCCCCGGCGACATCGCAGCTGTGGCAAAAATTGACGAGATTCATCACGATGCCGTGCTGCATGAATCCCATGATGAAGACCATATCAGGGTCAAGCCCATGGCGTTTCCCCAGCCGATGTTCGGCCTGGCAATCAATGCCCGCAGCCGTGGGGATGAACAGAAAATCTCCGAGGTACTGGGCAAGTTGCAGGAAGAGGACCCGACCTTCAAGGTGTTGCGTGACAGTTCCACGCATGAGACCGTGATTCAGGGTTTGGGTGATCTGCATCTGCGCATGATTCTGGAACGTATGAAAACCCGGTACAAGATTGAGGTGGACACCAAGCCGCCGAAAATTGCCTATCGGGAATCGATATTGGCTCGCGCAGATGGACATCATCGGCATAAGAAGCAGACCGGCGGTGCGGGGCAGTTCGGGGAGGTTTATCTGCGTGTGATTCCGCTGGAACGGGGCAAGGGTTTTGAGTTTGTGGATGACACATTTGGCGGCAACCCGCCCAAGCAGTATCTGCCAGCGATTGAAAAGGGTGTTCGCATGGTGATGGAGACGGGGGCAGTGGCTGGGTACCCGCTGCAGGATATTCGTGTGGAGGTTTACGACGGCAAGCATCACGATGTGGACAGCAAGGAAGTGGCTTTCATCACAGCTGGTAAAAAGGCATTTATCGATGCGGTGCAGAAAGCGCGTCCATCGCTGCTGGAACCCTGTGTGAATATTGAGGTATCGGTGCCCAGTCGTTATGTGGGTGACATCGCTGGGGATTTGTCCGCCAAACGCGGGCGAATTGTGGGAACGGATGTATTGCCGGGGGATATGGCAGTGGTGAAGGCGATGGTGCCGCTGGCTGAAGTCAGCAACTACCAGAGTCAGCTCAAGAGTGTTACTCAGGGCCAGGGTAGCTATAACTTGGAATTCTCGCATTACGATCCGGTGCCACCGCAGGTACAGTCACAGATTGTCGCCCAGTACAAGCCCCACGCTGATGAGGATTGATGCGGACTCGCCCGTATTGGCAAACAAGACGTTTAATAAAAAAAGAGTCGCGAATCCATAGCCCCGGATGCCAATCCGGGGCTTTCTGATAAATCAAGCGATACACTTGTAAGTCCGAACAATACCACCCTCCCTCGAATGTTTCGGGATGTATGCGGTCAAAAGATGACGCAGATGATTTTCTTGACGAATCGGTGTGATGTTCCATCCTCGGCTGAACCACTTACGACCGGTTACACCATAGCTTTTTGTAAGTCGGTATCCACCAATGCGCTTAAACCGGGTGGCAACAGATTCTGCATGTTCACGGGCGGAACATCCAGTACAGCAATATGTAGATGTGCCGCATTGGCATGCGGGGTTACGAAACGCGATGACAAAGTGTGTATGTGTTGGCGTACAAGAGCCTATGTAGAGATCAACCTGCTTCTCACGAGATGTTTCAACCAGTACATCCAGTAGTAAAACCTGGTGTTTGCGATCAAAGCGAGTGGGAGACTGCTTGGCAGCGAGAGCACGCCAACGAGCCAGTTGATTGCTTGAAGGTTGAAGTCCCTCATCGCGTTGCACATAGCCATTGTGGTGGTCCTCATCCCAGGACCGATATGCGTGACATGTAATGAGATAGACTGGCATTTATGTTTTATACACAGTTGGCCCCACATTGGCATGTGGGGCTTTGTGATAATTCAAGAAGCTGTTGCCCCGCATGAAAATGTGGGGATTTTATTGGTCCTCTATCAGCCTGTTGATTCAGGTATGATCGTCAATCTTATTTCATACCGTTTGAGTACATGATGACCCAACCCAAACAAGAAACCCAGACAGCGATGGTTGCACAGGAGCCGGATGTTGCCTCTGGTGGGTTCGCCACGTGCTACGGTGAATGCGCAGGGGCAGCCTGCTCTGGCGGGGCGGCGTGAACTGGGCGGGCGACTGGCGGGGCTGACACTTTCCCAGCAGGTGATCACCTGGCGATCTGGCCATTTCTGGAAGCGATGATGGGATTTCTGGTGGGGTTTGTCGATACCGCACTGGCAGGCCGATTGTCCGTTGAGGCGACCAACGCCATTGGCGTGGCGACGTACGTCGGCTGGCTGATCGGACTGGTGCAATCATCGGTAGGCATCGGGGCCACCGCCCTGATTTCACGAGCCACCGGTGCACGCAAACGTGGTCTTGCGCATGCCACCGTGGGGCAAGCCATGGTGCTGGCGGTACTGGTGGGTTTGGGCATCGGCAGTGCAGTATTCATATTCGCGCCCTTCATCGCTGGCTTCACGGGTCTGAAGGGAATCAGCTTCGAATATTGTGTCACTTATCTGCGTATCATCGCTGCTGCGGCACCGTTTTCGGCATTGCTCTATGTCGGTGCGGCCTGCCTGCGTGGTGCAGGGGATACACGCACACCTTTTATCGTTCTGGTCGTGGTGAACATCGTCAATACCGTGCTTTCGGTGCTGCTGGTGGCAGGGCCGGTACCGCTGGGGGGTAGAGGAGTTTCCGGCATCGCGATCGGTACGTTTGCCGCATGGTGCGTAGGGGCACTGGCAATTTTGACGGTGCTGGTCCGTGGTTGGGGACTGGTGCGATTAAGGCGACGCTGGCTGCTCCCGCATGGGCAACTGATCTGGCGCATGGTGCGGGTAGGGGCACCCAATTTGATGGAATCCTTTCTGGCGATGTGGCTGGCCAACTTCTTTATCCTGCGCATTGTCGGACAGCTTAATGACCCTGCTGCGTGGGGGGCGCATGTGGTGGCCATCCGGTTGGAGGCGGTGAGTTTTCTGCCGGGCTTTGCCATGGGCATCGCTGCTGCCACCCTCGCTGGTCAATATCTTGGTTTGGGTGATCCGCAAAGAGCCAGACAGGCAATTATTCAGTGCTGGAAGATTGGCGCAATTGTGATGTGCTCATTGGGTCTGGCGTTTATCCTGTTCCCGGAAATGCTGGTTCGGCTGGCAACCAATCAGCCGGAGTTACTGGCAACCAGTCCCACTTTGCTGCGTGTGGCGGGTTTCGTACAGATATTCTTTGCGACAGCGATCATTTTAGGCCAAGGTATGCGCGGGGCCGGTGACACCCGTACCACGCTATGGATGACGGCCTTGTCCACCTATGGTGTGCGACTGCCGCTGGGTTACTTTTTTGCGGTGATCATGGGCTGGGGGCTGGTGGGCCTTTGGATTGGTATGTGTACGGAACTGGCATTTCGGGGATGTCTGTTTGCCGCTCGCTTTCTACATGGGGGTTGGATGAAGGTCCGGGTATGAAGTTTCCAACTGATCCGATAAGTATTGACAAAAGCCCATAATCAATGATCGCCTCTGTCGCAGTAGGGTCTTGTGACCATTATTCATTTCAAGCGATTATTAAGTTGCGTCAACTTCACGTTTTGAACAACCGATAGCTGTTATAGCGCAATGGCTGTGGTTTATGTTTATCTATAGATAGGGAAGTGAAACATGTTGAACAGGTGGCATTCGATGCGTTTGGGTACGCGTGCGATCCTCGTAACACTGCTGGTGCTTCTGGCGGTGCTTGCGCTGAATTACACGGTGTTTGCCAGGTCACATCAGGCTCAGCCACGCAGTCCATGGTGGAACGTGCCAAGGCTTTCACTGCCGTGGCCGATGAAGCCAAGAATCACACCGCCAAACTGCACGAAGGCAAGATGTTTGCCCAGCAGGAACTGGTGGATGAAGTGAAGAAGGCGCTTGCCGAGGGCAAGCCCTACAACAACACCCGAATCTTCAAAACCATCCCGGTAGTGGCAGGTTGGATGGCGGCGGAAGAGGCCGCTGAACGCGAAAACATCCTGTTTCAGATTGTTGCTGAGAAAGCCCGTAATCAAACCCACAAACCCCAGACCGGGACCTTTCGCGCCGAACTACTTTCAGATCTGACCAGTCAGGTAGCTTCAGGCAAAGGGGAAACCATCCATCGCATTGATCCGGCCACCAATCAATTGCATTTCATGCGAGCGATCCGATTGACAGCCGACTGCATGTCGTGCCATGGCATCCCCGGCGGGCCAGATGATCCTGACAAGGATGGCAAGGATATTCTCGGTTTCACCATGGAAGGCTGGAAAACCGGGGACATGCACGGTGCCTATGAAGTGACCATGCCCATGGCCCCTGTGCAGGCCGAAGTACGCACCTTCGTGGCCCAAGGATTATTGTGGACGTTGCCTCTGGTAATCGGGGCAGTGCTGCTGCTGGTGTGGCTGTTCAACAACATGTTCAGTAAACCTTTGGCTAAGTTAATACAGCGCATCAGTGAGATTGAAAAGAGTAATGACCTGACATTGCGCGTGAAAATGCTTCACAAGGATGAAATCGGCCTGCTGGGCCAGTCCTTCAACGGATTGGTGGTTACGCTGCACGACATCATCGCCAAAGTCAGTGCATCGGCCCAGGAGGTTGCGGGAGCTGCGACGGAGATTGCTGCTTCGAGTGAGGAAATGTCGGCTGGCATGAAAGATCAAACCAACCAGGTGATACAGATTTCCGCTGCGGTGGAAGAAATGAGCGCCTCGATTGTAGAAGTAGCACGCAAGAGTGTGGATGCGGCGGGCAGTGCTGAGAGCAGCGGGAAGTCGGCCGAACATGGTGGCAGCGTGGTTCGCCAAACCATCGATGGAATGAAGAACATCAACGATGCGGTGCGTGCCAGTGCTTCCAGCGTGGAGGAATTGGGCAACCGTGGGCAGGAAATCGGACGCATCATACAGGTCATTAACGACATTGCCGACCAGACGAATCTGCTGGCACTCAATGCAGCCATTGAAGCGGCCCGGGCCGGGGAACACGGACGCGGTTTTGC
>JAAUTM010000019.1 GCA_012031455.1 Phycisphaerales bacterium | reverse complement strand
AACTGACCACGCTCAGCAGGTATCAGCAGCAGACCGGCAACCAGCCACGTGTGATTCATGCCCCGGCCTTGCACGGTCATGCATCGCTGATTGCGCGTGAACCTGCGCTGGCACAGCGGCAAGATTCAGTCATGCAGCCGGGGAACTTTCAGCAGCATGGCAGCGATGACCGTGAGTCCTCCTACAACCGTGGTTCCAACGCATCCCGTTCCGTGTACGTCGGCGGACGCCATGATGGTTACCAGTACGATGGGTACAGCAGGTACGACCATGGTTACAGCTATAGTTCGGGTTACGGGTATGGCTACAGTCATTACACCTCACGCCGATACCACGCTCGCCCGGTGGTGGTGATTCAATATGGCGATCCCTGGTTTAACTGTCGGCCTGTGTCACCCGTGGTGATCTACCGCCCGCGTCCCTATTGTCCGCCACCGGTGGTGGTGTGTCCCATGCCTCGACCTTCAGGTTTCAGTTTCCATGTGCGGTTTTAGAAATTGCGGGATGAATTACAAGTAAAGTGACTTTTCCCAAAGCCCAGGCATGGCCATGCCTGGGTTCCGCCTTTAGCTCACTCCCACGGTGATGCTTCAGAATCACCACCGGCAACCCGCTATACTTTCATGGCTTCAGGTTCACAACCCTACCCCTTGGAAATACGCTCATGATTCAACGTCGCAAAACCCGCCAGGTAACTCTGGGTGATCGTGACCACGGCTTTATCAAAATCGGGGGTGATGCCCCGGTGGCTGTACAGTCGATGACCGCTGGTTACACCTACGAAATTGACAAGTGCGTGGCTGAGATTAACAAGCTCGCCGCTGCCGGGGCGGATCTGGTTCGCGTGGCCGTGCCTGAAAAGAAAGACACCGATGCGCTGCGTGAAATTCTGCCACAGGTGAAAGTGCCGATTGTGGCGGATGTGCATTTTCACTTTCAAAGGGCCCTCGAAGCCATCGAAGCAGGTGTGCACAAAATCCGCCTCAACCCCGGCAACATCAGCGACCATAAACAGGTCAAGGATGTCATCCAGGCCTGTAAACAAAAACACCTCCCGATCCGTATCGGGGTCAACGAAGGCTCCATCGTTGAGCGTCGGGATAAACAAAAACGCTTGAAAGAACTGGGCGGGGTGTTTTCCAACAACAAGCATGGCCATCTGCTGGCGATCATGATTACCAAGCTCGAAGAATACCTGGACATTTTCCATCAGGAAGATTTTCACGACATCGTCATCAGTGCCAAATCCATCGACCCCATGCTGGTGATTGATGCCTACACCGAAATCAGCAAACGCTTTGATTACCCCTTACATTTGGGTGTGACCCACGCTGGCCCCAAGGAAACGGGCACCATTCGTTCGGTGGTTCCGCTGGGGCATCTGCTGGCTTCGGGTGTGGGTGACACCATCCGCATCAGCTACGCCAATGACCCGGTGTATGAAGTTGAGGACGGTTTGGAGCTGCTTTACATTTTGGGGTTGCGCGAGCGTATCGGTGCGGAGCTGATCGCCTGCCCGACCTGCGGACGCATACAGGTGGACCTTTTCAAACTCGTGCAGGATGTGCGCAAGGAACTGGCGAAAGAGATTGACTTACCCATCAAGGTGGCGGTGATGGGTTGTGTGGTGAACGGGCCGGGTGAGTGCGAAGGCGCGGATGTGGCGATTTTTGCAGGCGATCGTCGGGGTATCATTTATGTGCAGGGGGAAAAAGTCGCCAACGTGCCCGAGGAGGATATTCTGGTGGCCCTGCTGGCCGAGTGCAGGAAGTTTCAGGAAAAGGTCCGCCGAGGCCAAGCGAAGCTGGGTGAGAAGATCGTCGAAGTCGTGCCGCCCGACCCCATCGGTGAACTGGGCAGCGGCTTTGACAAGATCGCAGCGGGGAAGGTGGAAAAGATCACCCCCCTGACAGTGCAGGGGAAATAATAGTATATTTTATTTTAGTGAATCCATATAATTCTTTTCATTTCACCAATTGCCGGGGAATATCGTTTTGTGCGTGAGGATATAACATGAACATTGCTTTGGTAGGTTGCGGGGGTATGGCGAAAGTATATCGCCGGCGGTATACGGAAATAGAGGGAGCCAGGCTTGCCGTACTAGTGGACATCAGCGAAGAAACGGTGAAAACCGCCGCTGAGGAATTATCGGTAACGCGCTACGGGACCGATTTCAACCTCGCCCTTGCATCCGACATAGACATTGTCGACATCAGCACGCCCAACCAGTTTCATGCAGCACAGGCTATCGCAGCCCTTGCCGCTGGGAAGCATGTGATCATACAAAAGCCGCTAACACCCACCGTGCGCGAGGGGGAAGCAATCTGTGCCGCCGCAAAACAGTATGGTAAACAAGCCGGTATGTATATGGGGCTTCGTGAGGAAGCAGTTTTTGACGATCTGAAAATAATGACGGACACAGGAAAGCTGGGGAGAGTTGCGAGCATACGCAGCCGCATGGCGCACCGGGGCGGTCTGACGGCCAAGCCTCAGGGCTGGAGGGCATCGCTTGAAAAAACCGGGGGCGGTTCATTTATTCAACTGGCAGTCCATCATGTCAATATCATTCAATATATACTTTCTGCGCGGATAGTACGCGTGTTTGCATTCAGTAATAACGTCATGTGCCCGAATATCGGAGGCGACGATATCACCATGTGCGTCTGCGAATTCGACAATGGCGTACAGGGTGTGCTGGAATCATCCTATTGCAGCGATGGTAATTCGTTTGAGATATACGGTTCGCAGGGGTATGTTCAGTTACCACCCGACAATAACATTATGCTGAAACTGGACAGCGATTTTTCCGGCCAAGTGCTGCAATACTCAACACCGGGAAAGATCGCACGAATCAAAGGACCTGGCCGGCAAAAGGACGGTCCGAATCCGCTTGATCAACATGTTGCATTTGTCACGGCAATGATGCAGGGCAAACCTGCCCCGGTTTCCGCAGAGATGGGGTTGTATGACCTGAGAGTGGTGGACGCTGTATACCGCTCAGCTAACATGGGAGCCCTCGCGGAGGTCGTGTAGTGAGGTATTGTCTGATGTAGAAAATGGAGTTGGTTGAGTTGTCAGGATCAACTATCTACTTTCCTTTGGCCTGTGATTTGGATTCTGGATTGGTAACCTGAACGGGTGTGTCACTCACAAGATTGGCGGGCGGGGAAAGTATGATGCGCTCACCCGTGCTCAGCCCCTCCACCACCTGCACCATGCTGGCATCTTCCGAACGCTCGCCCAATTGCACGCGCAGCTCAACGGCTTTCCCATCACGCACCACAAAACCTTGTTTCACCCCCGCAAACGAGGTGACTGCATCGCTGGGCACCTGCACGGCTGAGCGCTTGGTCGGCAGTTCAATCCGGGCCTGGGCGAAGGCACCGGCTTTAAGCCGACCATCGTCATTGGCAATCTGAACCTCGACGGGAAAGGTGCGGTTGGCAGAATCAATGGAAGGGCTGACTCGGCTGACCCGGCCGGTAAACGGTTCGGGGTAGGCCTGAACATTCACAATCGCGGGCAGGTCATCGGTGATCTGTCCCATGTGACGCTCGGGGACCATGGCCTGCATCTTGATCGGGTTGTCATCGATCAGTCGGAACATGGGTGTTGCAATGGCTACGAACTCGCCGGGGGAAACCATGCGGGCTGCCACCGCAAAACGGCTGGTGTTGTCGGGCGGGTTGCCCGTGGGTGAATTGATTTTGGTATCACGCAGCCGCTGACGCGCGGAATGGTACTCGGCCTGTCGGGTGCGTGCCTCGGCGATCAGGGCCTTGGCCTCCATAATTTCCACTTCATGAGCGCTGCTGGCAACCTGGTAGGCGGTCTGTGAATCCTGATATTCCTGCTCGCTGATGAGCGGCGGAACCTGTTCATAAAGTTTGCGTAAGCGTTCGTACCGGGCAAAGGCGTTGGCCAGTTGCAACGATGACCGACGGACCGTGGGCACATCCTGAGGGTCAAACGAGGCATCAGGCATTTCGCTCAAACCCAGTTTCGCCAGGGTCGCCTGCACGGTAAGCTCGCGCTCGGCCACCTCCAATTGATAATCCGTCGGATCAAGTTCAGCCAGCAACTGATCTGGCTCAACGCGGTCGCCAAGGTCGTGATGGATCTTGTCCACCCGCCCCGCCACTTTGGCTGAGATCAGCACTTCATCATCAGCAAACAATGAACCGGTGACCCGGATCGTTCCCGCGAAACGACAGCCTGAGCCTCGACGGTGCGAACAGTGAGGGTTTGCTGCGCTCGCGTCTGCGTTTTGGGATCGGCACTCTTGCCGCAGCCTGCGTGGGTTCCCAGTCCGACCCCAAGGACCACCAGGATAATGATGCGTTTGATCAAGTTGTAATCCTGCATTTCGTTTCCATTCCTCTGAAATTCTTTCTCAATCATAGCTTGATGCATGTGGATCACGTAAACTCTGAGGTCATGAAAATGGATCCACCCCGACACTTCATCACCAAAATTCTGAGTGTGCTGGTGATTGCCTGGACCGCTGCGGGATGTCAGCACGATTATGCCGAGGATCAGGAACACTATCGCCGCATCCTTGGCACCCAGGAAGAAAATGACACTGTCATCCATGACAGTGACCCCCTCACGCTCACGAGTGCTGTTCGCCTGACCAACCACAACAATGAGCGATTGGGACTGGCGGGTGAAGATTATGTACAGGCCATTATTCAGCGGCAGCGAGCCGTGGCGGAGTTTCTGCCCACGCTGGACCTTGCACCGAGCTACACCCGACGTTCGGGCGATCTAGCCGGAGGCGGGCGTGATGAGCTGAATGTCGGGGTGGAACTGGGCTACAACGTTTTTTGATGGCTTCCGTAAAGATGCGGGGCTGGCGAGCAACGATGCAACGATCCAGTCCAAGGCAGAACTGCTGCGTGAAATACAGGCCTCGGTGCTGCTGGATACGGTGGTGATTTTTACGAAGTGCTGCGCAGAGAAGAATCGGTGGACGTGCTGCAAAACACCGTGGCACTGCAGGACGAGCGGGTCAAGGATATCACCGCCAGGCTCAATGCCGGTCTGGCCCGTCCGCTGGAAGTGTCGCAGGCACAGGCTCAGGCTGCGGCCACACGGGTACAGCTCATCGCAGTTCAAGCCGATGCCCGCAACAGCCGATCGGCGCTGGCGCTGCTTACCGGCGTGCCGATGACGCAACGGCCACTGGTCGATGACTTTGCTGTACCCGAATCCGGTTCAATTCCGACGCTGGATTTGTGGTTGAATCAGGCACTGGAGAATCGCCCGGATATCGTTGCCGCTGAGCGTGCGTTGGAGGCAGCCAGGCATGATGTTCAATTTGCGATCGGGCAGTATTACCCATCGGTCACGCTGAATCTGGAGTATCTGCTGGTGGTGGACAACTACACCACGGAGAATCAGTGGAACGGCGTGCTGCGTGCGAACCTGCCGATTTTTTTCCGCAGGCAGAATTGAAGCTGATGTACGTCTGGCCTGGTCGCGACTGCGTCAGGCAGCGCTGACAGTTTCACAGGTTAAGCGGGGCATTGCGGACAATCTGACAAGGTCATACCAGTCGTTTGAGTCGGCACGGGATCAGGTGATGGAGCTGAATCGGCGCATCGCTGCTGCGGAGCTGGCGCTGCGCCAGGCTGAAGGCTCCTATGATGCTGGGCTGGCAACGAATCTGGAACGGCTTACCGCGCAGGATAATTGCTGGCGGCGAGGCTGGACCTGCTCACCCAGCAATTCATTTACAAGGTCGCCTACCTCAGCCTGCTTCGCTCTGTGGGGCAACTACAACAGGAACTGGGGCTCACCCCCGGTGATCAGCCGGACTAATCTTTCAGGGTTCAATCATGCAGAAACTTGCCGAAGTGTGTATTCGTCGCCCGGTCTTTGCTGTGATGCTTATCATGGCGATGGTGGTGGTGGGTATCGCTGCGTTCACCAATCTGGGGGTCGATCGGTTCCCGGCCGTGGACCTGCCCCGAGTCTCGGTACAGACCACACTGCCCGGCGGCACACCCGAGGAAGTCGAAACCGAGATCACCCAAAAAATTGAGGAAGTGGTTAACACCGTCGATGGTATCGACGAGCTTCGCTCCATCACCGGCCAGAACCGATCCATTGTGGTGGCGACATTCAAGCTCGAACGTGACATCGACACTGCTGCTCAGGATGTTCGCGATCGCGTGGCCACCGTGCTCAGGGATCTGCCAGCGGGCACCAATCCGCCGGTCATCAGCAAGTTCGATAATGATTCGCAGCCAGTCATCACCTTCGCACTTTCCGGGCCCCGCACGCAGCGTGAGCTGTCTGAATTGGCTGACAAGCTTGTGAAGGTTCGGCTGGAGCGGTCGGCTGGAGTAGGTGCGATCAACATTGTGGGTGATCGGTCACGAACGATGAACATCTGGCTCGATGCCGATCGGTTGGCCGCATACAAACTGCCGGTGCAGGCGGTGCAGGCTGCCATCGCCAGGCAGAACATCAATGTGTCGGGCGGCAATGTGACCGGTCAGTATGAGGAGCAGTTGCTTCGCACCGTGGGCCGCATCAATGACGTAGATGGATTCAACGACCTGATCATCACACGGATCAATGGTGTGCCCATTCGGGTGAGTGACGTTGGCTACGCGGAGGATGGTGCCGCCGAACGACGCAGCGAGGCCCGGCTAGATGGCAAGCCGACGGTTCTGGTGGAGGTCCAGCGTCAGTCCGGGGCGAACACCGTGGCAGTGATTGAAGCGGTCAAGGAGAATTTGAAATATGTCATGGAAGCGCTCCCGCCGGATGTGCGGATTGATGTGATCCGTGACCAGTCCACCTTTATTTACGCAGCCTTGCACGAAATTGAATTCCATCTGGTGGCTGGGGGCATCCTCGCATGTCTGACGGTCTTTCTGTTTGTGCGCAGCTGGCGTTCGACGGTGATTGCAGGGGTGGCGATTCCCACCTCGCTGCTGGCGACGTTCGGGGTCATGTGGGCGTTTGATTTCACCCTCAACGGGGTGACCATGCTGGCTTTGGTATTGATGGTGGGCATTGTGATTGACGATGCGATTGTGGTGCTGGAAAACGTTTACCGTTTCGTGGAGGAAAAGAAACTCACCCCCTTCGAAGCAGCACGACAAGGGACTGCGGAGATCGCGCTGGCAGTGCTTGCCACTACCCTTTCGCTGGTTGTGATCTTCGTGCCTGTAAGTTTCATGTCCAGCATCAGCGGGCGTTTTTTATATCAATTCGGCATCACCGCAGCAGCTGCAGTTTTGGTGAGTCTGCTGGTGTCATTCACCCTGACCCCGATGATGTGTTCCAGGCTGCTCAAATCCGCTATGCCGGGTAACGGCCAAGGGAATCATCATGCAGCCGCATCACGCACCGGTTTCTACCGCCATCTGGACAGTGGCTACACCTGGCTGCTCAATCTCTCCATGCGCTATCGAGCCGTGGTCGCACTGATCGCTGTGGTAGTGATGCTCAGCGCGATTCCGCTCTACAGACTGGTGCCACAGGAATACCTGCCCAGCGATGTGGACGAAGCCGAGTTCGAGGTGCGCCTGACCGGGCCGGAGAATATGAGCGTCACGGCGATGGACAAGGTGATGCTCCAGATTGAGGCCGATGTCTCCAACACACCCGGCGTCACGATGGTGCAAAGCTACGTGGGCGGGGGTTTTCTGGGGTCTGCCAATTCTGGATTTATGTATGTGCGTATTGCACCTCACGCTGATCGTCGGTTTTCCATCAGCCGTCTGGTGCGTGAAACACTGGCTGGCAAGCCCTGGCAAGCCTGGCAAAACAACTACACCCAGCGCGATGTGATGTCCCGTGTCCGATCCACCCTGCGCAAGTCTGGCGGAGCATCGGGTGTGCGTGCGAGTATCCGCAATTTCGAATCCTTCCGCATCGGCGGGGAAACTACGATATCGACCTTGTCATCCGTGGTCCTGAACTTGAAAAACTCTCCGCACTTGCAGAGGGATTACGTGACCGGGCCAATGCGATGGGCGGTATCGTCGATGCCGACACCACTCTCAAACTCAACAAGCCCGAACTGCGTGTACGCATCGACCGGGACCGGGCCTCCGACCTGGGGGTGGATGCCAGCGATCTGGGGGCTGCCCTGCGCATCATGGTCGGCGGCGATCAGGAAGTGTCACGTTTCCGCGATCCCTCGCTCAACGAGGATTACGATGTCAGGCTGCGACTGACGAAAATTTTCGCAACAATCCCCGGCTTCTGGAAAGCCTGTACCTGCCCCGCACCAGCGGCGACCCGATTCAACTGGCCAGCCTCGCCACCATAGAATTCGGACAGACACCTTCGCGAATCGATCGTCTGGATCGCCAGCGCTCGGTCAACCTACGTGCGGGTGTGGCTCCCGGTTACGCTCAAGGTGAACGTATTGCCGCCCTTAATAATGCCGCACTAGAAATGGGCCTGCCCCCCGGCTATACCACCGCCATCACAGGCAAAGGCCGCGAACTCGAAAATACTTTTCGTGAGTTTCTCTGGGCGTTCCTGCTATCGATCATCTTCATGTATATGATCCTGGCCGCTCAGTATGACTCGCTGGTCCATCCCCTGACCATCCTATTGTCACTACCATTGTGTTTACCCTTTGCGCTCCTGGCGATGTATATCTCCGGCGGGACGCTCAATCTCTACTCTGCTCTGGGCATCCTCGTGCTCTTTGGAGTTGTCAAGAAAAACGCCATTTTGCAGGTGGACCACATCAATCAACTGCGGGAGCAAGGCATCGACCGTGCCACTGCCATCATCCAGGGCAATCGTGACCGCCTGCGACCCATCCTCATGACCACCCTCACCCTTGTAGCCGGGATGACCCCCCTGCTTCTGGGCACCGGCCCGGGCTGAGGAACGCTACTCCATCGCAGTCGTCATCGTTGGCGGGCAATCTCTTTCGCTGCTGCTGACCCTGCTGGTGACACCCGTGGCTTATTCCTACTTTGATGATCTGCAACACCTGCTGGGTCTGCGACATTCGCGTGAACACAGCCCCAAGCCAGCCACCGGACCAGCGATGCCGGCTTGATTGCCTTAGCACCCGATTTGCCTATTCCTTTATCCATGCCGAGATACTCTGAACTGCAGAAATTGACGACAAGTCATTTTAATGTATGCTCCATATATGTGGTATTTTCGCACTTCTTCACAAGGAGATCACATTGAGCGTTTTATGGAAATACAACTGGGAATCAACAAAACAACATTTCCTGTCATGGTGGAAGCATGAAGGAATGGTACTTGAGTTATTCGGAGACCATACAAAACGGACAGTGCCGCATGCCGATGTTCCACCTTTGGAAATACCTACCTCGACCGATGAAAAATGGGTAAACGCAAAATACCGGGCGATGAACGCTCGGCATTATCTGGCATATCTCGATTTTCCGGTTGATAATCTTCCCTTGGCGAAAACAAGTATCGGACCGGGGTCACTTGCACTTTATCTTGGTTCGGAACCTTCATTCAGTGAAGAGACTGTATGGTTCAATCCCTGCATCAGCGACATCGCCGCCAATCATTCATTCGAATTCGATCCCAATGCCAGATGGTTTCGCATCCAGGAATCGATTATCCGCGAAATTGTTTCGGTCTCAGATGGGAATTACTTCACAGGCTGTCCCGATCTGATTGAAAATATCGATATACTTGCATCACTTCGCGACACACAGGTGCTTCTTATGGATATGATTGAAAATCCAGAATGGGTTGAACAATCAGTCTTGAAGATCAATCAAGCATACTTTGACGCATACGATCGCATTCATTCGCTAATACAACTCTCGGATGGCAGTAGCATATTCTGTCATTTTAACATCTGGGGTCCTGGGAAAACAATCAAAACCCAATGCGACGCATCGGCAATGTTTTCCCCTGAAATGTATTCCCGGTTTGTACTTCCTGCGCTCATTGAACAATGCGAATGGGCGGATAACACACTCTATCATCTTGATGGCCCCAATGCTGTCCCTCATCTTGATATCCTCCTGTCAATCAATGCTCTTGATGCCATCCAATGGGTCCCAGGCGCAGGAAATCCGGATGCTGGCGACCCGATATACTACCCCATGTATAAAAAAAATAATCGCAGCAGGAAAGTCGCTTCAGATTAGCTTGCGAAACATGGATTGTGTATCGCGACTCGTTGGCGAAATCGGGACAAAAGGATTATATCTTATGGTTAATGCTGTGAATACTAAAAGCAGGCAGAAGAGATTATGAGAATCACCCATTACTCAGAATAATAACACATAGGAGAAGAAAAGGTGTCAGAGAAGAAAAGGTGTCAGGAACCTTTATACTTAGTGATTCTTAAGGCTTAATCCCAAATAGATAAGGTTCCTGACACCTTGTTACTCCCCACCTTTTTACTCCCTGACACCTTTTTTACTCCTCGGTAGATTGCGGGGGTCTCGGGAGAAGAAAAGGTGTCAGAACCTTTATACTTTATAATTCCTAAGGCTCAACCTCAATAGATATGGTTCCTGACACCTTTTCTTTCCCGTCG
>JAAUTM010000018.1 GCA_012031455.1 Phycisphaerales bacterium | reverse complement strand
TATTCCCCGTCCAGAGGCAGGGCAACTGGCCCAAGTTGAACAGTGGATAGCCCATCAAAGTTGAATTCAGTTATGGTATCACCATCAGGCGCAAATAAGTCTATCGCCGGGAGAAAATCATTCGACTCGACTGTGATAAGAATGACTTGATTGGCCTGACCTTCAAATGACCATGTAGAATTGAAATCTTCTGAGACAAGCTCCTCTTCAACAGTTTCTCCAATGGTAACAGCATTAAGTGCAGCGCTGGAGGAAGTGTCCGTTGCGCCAAAGGCGATGGTCGGTGCGGCATCGGTTGCTTCTATAGAAAGTGTATAGCTGCCGCTGGCTTGATAATTATAATCATAGGCCGTAATCCCATAGACTCCCGTTTCAGGAAGTTCAATTGGCCCAAGCTGTGAGGTTTTTCCCTCGGTTACACTGGTTAAATATTGCTCGTAGGAGGGGGTATAAATATCAAAGACAACTTGAAAATCGGATGACTCGGCTTTAATAATGACCACCTGACCGGCTTGCCCTTCAAACAGCCACGAATCAAAGCCGCTCATGCCTAGTTGACGCTCGGCAGTTTCCCTAATCCGATATCAAACACATATTCAAACTCAGCGGTTGGGGTATTATTGGTTTCCTCAACGGTAAGGGTAAATGCGCCGGATTGATCAGTAAAGGTGGCATCAGAGACGGAAATACTATAGGGGCCATCCGCAGGAAGCATGAGTGGACCGAGTTGTAAGGTTGCTTTGTTGTCAAAATTAAACTCATAGACACTGCCATCATCCGGGCTATAAACGCCAGCGCTGGATAAAGGCTTCCGATGTCACTGTGATAACAATGACCTGTCCTTGTACACCATTCAATGTCCAATCGGAACTATAGTTACTAGAGTCCAAAGTTGCTTCGACTGTGTCGCCAATTTGAATGGTTCCTGAAGTTTGAGCGAGTGAGGATTGAAACGAGGTAAAAAACGATAGCATCAAAAGGATGCCGCCGACACGTGAAGAATATCTTAGATGATAGGTCTATGCCTCTAACAATTTTGATGTAGTGGTTATACATCAGCTACAAAGTATAATAGGGAATTTATAGGACAAGCAAACTCATATATGTCAAATGAACTTCTAGGAAAAAATTTAGGCGGTTATGAGATACAAGCCATTCTAGGTCAGGGTGGTATGGCGACGGTCTATCGGGCCGCTAAAGATACCCTATTTTTGCGGTTAAGGTCATTGCCCCCGAACTTCGTATTCATAAAGATGCTATCAAACGGTTTGAACGTGAAGCTAAATTGATGGCTTCTTTTGATCACCCTCATATTCTGCCTGTCTATGAGTTTAGCGAACAAGCGGGTTATCTCTACCTCGTGATGAAAGTTATTAAAGGGGGCAATCTTAAGACATACTGGGAATATTATGCCCCAGATTTGACTACTGGATTAGAGCTTTTCCGTCAGGTGGGGAGTGCCTTAGATTATGCTCATCAGCGCGGTGTCATTCATCGTGACTTAAAACCAGCCAATGTGCTGATGGAGGCTGGTGTAACCTATCTGAGCGATTTGGTATTGCTAATTTCGTGAGGAAAGTGTCAGCCTAACCGCCAGTGGTATGGTTATTGGCACACCAAGTTATATGTCCCCAGAGCAATGGCGCTCCGAGACACTGGACATACGCTCCGACATCTATTCTTTCGGCGTGATGATTTTTGAGCTTTTGTCAGGACGACTTCCTTTTCAGGGCGATTCTGCATTTAGCCTGATGTACGCCCATCTGGATGAACCCCGCTGTGAACCGCTTGTAGCCCGGCATCAAGGTAATGTCCTTGGCTATGTCAACGTGGTCAGCGTCGGCAAGGTGGGCATCATCGATCATGTATTCACCCTGCCCCAATATCGTCACAAAGGTGTCGCAGGTGCTCTGCTTGATCAGGCTCTTGATTTGTGTGCCCGCGCCCAGCATGGTTCGGTGATTCTCGAAGCCCTGCTTGATGGTGAAGCGTTACGGCTGTACCAGCGAATGGGATTTACCGTCATCGGAGAGCATCATCGATATGAACGATTGGGAGATATCCTTAATTGATATGAATAGATCCAATGGACTTCGTATATTCATCGCGATACTGGCATTGCTGGCGGCTATGTGGTCGGGTTACCTGGCCTATGGCTCGTACAGCAGCGGGACCGTAGCCGGTTGCGGGGCTGGGTCGGGTTGTGCGGAGGTTTTGGCCAGTCAATGGTCACGCTGGCTGGGGGTACCGGTGAGCCTCGGGGCGGTGGCGGTGTATGGCTCGATGGTCATTTTGCTGAGCCTGGGCCGAACCTGGGCAGGGTCTGTGTGGTGTTTATGGACATTGGCCATCACCACGCTGGGCAGTGCCTTGTGGTTCATCGTGTTGCAGCAATTCATTATTCATACCACCTGCGTGCATTGCATGATGGTGCATACTCTGGGTTCGTTAATCTCCGTGGTATTGCTGCTGACGCTGCCGATGCAAGGTACAAAGCGAAACAGCACAGCCGTCGTGGCCGGGCTTGCGCTGGTCATGGCACTGGTCATGGGTCAATGGTTTGGTCCGTCCCCGGCGCAGCACCGTGTAGCGCAATGGGGAGGTGTGGCGGATTATGACACCGGCATCCAGGTCGATCGCAAACGTGAAGTTTCCGTGCTGGCGGGTCGTGTAGTGATTCGACCTGATGAACACCCCATGCTCGGCTCGCCCAAGGCCCGGCACATCCTGGTCATGATGACCGATTACACCTGCATTCATTGCAAAGCAGTCCATGATTTTCTCCAGCATCTGATGTCCGCCCACCCGGATAAGCTGGGGGTCGTGCTGTTACCCGTACCGCTGGATGGAAGATGCAATTCGCAGTTCCCGATGGATGATGGCAAATTCAAGGATGCCTGCGCCCTGGCCGAATTGGCACTGGTCGTCTGGCTGGCCGACCCCGCCAAGTTCAAAACGATGGATGACTGGCTTTTCATGCAGCAGGGTAAACTGACCCTCGAAGATGCACACGCATTTGCGGCTACCCTCATCGGGACCTCCTCTTTGGAAGCGGCGAATCTAAATCCATGGCCCAAAGATCAGATTCAGCGCAATGTCACGTTTTATCAAAAAGCACAAATCGGGCGTTTGCCTGCTCTGATCTACGGGCCGAATATGATTCTGGGCAGGCCGGGAACCTACGAGGAATTCGTGCAGTCGCTTCGTGATGATTTGCAGTTAAATCTGGATTGAGGATGATGAAGTTATCCGCTGCGGATTGTGCTTCCGCTGCTGTTCGAAGAATACCTTCTTGTTCATGGGGATTGCCCCATGCAACAAGTCCGAAGACATGAAGGACGATGGATGCCGACCGTAACTACTGACATCTCTGCCCGCCTGATGGTCGGGCTTGAAGTTCACATCGAGCTGGCCACACGCAGCAAGATGTTCACCAGTGCCCCCAACATTGCCCACCCCGATTATGCGCAGGCAGAACCCAACTCGCTTTGTGACCCGGTGGTGCTGGGTATGCCGGGCGTTTTGCCAGTGATCAACCGTGTTGCGGTGGAAATGTCTATGCTCGTCGGGCTGGCACTGGGATGCAAAATCGCCCGCTTCACCAAGTGGAACCGCAAGAGTTACTACTACCCCGACCTGCCCAAAAACTATCAGATCAGCCAGTATGATCAGCCGCTCTGCTACGACGGCCAGGTGGATGTCCCGCTGGAAGATGGGACCACCAAAACCATTCGCATTCTACGGGCACACCTGGAAGAAGATGCGGGCAAGCTCCTGCACGAGGCCCCCGGCGGACACGCCATCGATGGCTCCATCGTCGATCTGAACCGGGCAGGAACCCCGCTCCTGGAAATCGTCACCCAGCCTGATTTTGAATCAGCCGAACAGGTCGTCGCCTTCGCCCAGCTTCTACGAAACTGGACCCGGGCTTTGGGGGTTACCCAAGGCATCATGCAGCAGGGCCACATTCGCTTTGAACCCAACATCAATGTCATCATCGAGCATCAGGTGCAAACCTATAAAACCCCCATCGTCGAAATCAAAAACCTGAACAGCTTCCGTGCTTTGCAGGGTTCTGTGAATCACGAATATCACCGTCAGATTGAAGAATGGCAGCGCACCGGCAAGGTCATGGCCGCGGGAGCCAAATCCACCCGTGGCTGGGATGATGACACCCAAACCACCTTCCTCCAACGCGAAAAGGAAGATGCCCACGACTACCGCTACTTCCCCGACCCCGACCTTGCCCCCGTGGTGGTCAATGATGACTGGCTCAACCAGCTGCTGCCCCGGCTCATCGACCCGCCTCATGTGCTTGAAAAAAATACATCGACACCCTCGGGCTTGGTCCCAAAGAAGCTCGGCAAATTCTGGATGAACCCGCCGTGGCTCGTTTCTTCGAAGCCATGATGAAAGAAGGAATCGAAGCCAAACGGGCCTGTGCCCTGCTGCTCAACAATCTTGCGCGTCGTGCCAATGATCGGGGGATGACTGCGGACCAGCTTGGCATTCGTCCTGCCCAGCTCAAGGTGATTGATGAACTGGTCAAAGCGAGCCGAATCAGTTCCAACGCAGCCGATCAGCTTATTGATTTGTGCATCGCCCAGCCCGAAGGCGATCCCGCCAAGCTCGCCGAGGCCGGTGGTTTATTGCAGGTCAGTGACGATGGGGCTTTGCGGTCCTGGTGTGAGCAGGCCATGGCTCAAAATGCCAAAGTGTCGAGGCGGTGAAAGCGGGGAAGGATGCCGCCATCGGTGCTTTGGTCGGTGCGGTGATGAAATTATCCAAGGGCCAGGCCAACCCCAAAGTGGTCGGCGACATGCTCAAAGCCATGATCCGCGGATGACCGGCGATTACACCCATATTTACGGCGTGTTTTCCGAGATAGTCAGCGTGACCATGCCCTGATGATCGGTTTGGGGCATTGTTTTCGATGCTGCTGCAATTGCCGTTTGCTGGTCATCGGTGGTCGCCTCATGGCTTTCATGATGCAGGCGTTTGGCGCGGTGAGCTGACCAATCTTTCACCTGCAAATCGGGGGCTGCATCCGTGTCATGCACCTTGAGCAACTGATAGCGATTATCACGCTGAGCGGGCATGAATCCCGCTGAACGGATCAGATGGCACAGCACCGGTTCATCAAGGCAGTAGGTCGTTCCCGCAGCTGACACCACATTTTCCTCCATCATCACACTGCCCATGTCGCTGGCACCGTAATACAACCCCATCTGCCCGATCTTGGGGCCCATGGTCACCCACGAAGCTCCAATCGATAACACATTGTCCAGGTACAACCTTGCCAGTGCCTGCGTCCGCAAATAATCCACCGCCCCTGCACTGCGCAATCGCTTGCCCGCATCCGGCATAGCCGCATCACAGTCAGCCTTGGACTCCCCATCCACCTTGCCTTCCATGATCATTTCCGCCAGTGCATCACCGGGAAACTTTTCCCCCGTGACTGCCGCTTCATCGCGATCCCATTCTTTCACCCGGCCCAGCGGCGTGTTCTCCCGTTGAAACGGCCATGCTATGAAACTCACATACCGCCCCGGCCAACCCTTCAGAATCGCCTGATCCTGTGCCTGCCTGACTCGTTCCAAATGATCGATCCGGTCGGCCAGACCCTCGATGTGCCCGAACATCATCGTGGCACTGGTACTCATACCCAGGCGATGCGCCATCGACATCACTTCCAGCCATTGCGCAGCCGTGGCCTTGCCCAAGCCAATTCGCCGACGCACTGCCGGTGCAAAAATCTCACCCCCCCCACCGGGGATCGAATCCAAACCCGCCTGTCTGAGCCTGCGCAAAATCGCTTCGCCTTTGGCGATCCAAACTTCCCAGGGCATTTCATGACTATGGCCGGGGGCGGTGACGGGAAAACCTTCGAGCTTGAAAATCGCAATAAACTCCACCACCTCCGGCGGGGAGAATCCATGGATATGCACCTGCGGGAACTCGGCCTTGAGACCACGTAGCATGTCCTCATAAAACTCAATCGGCAGCTCCGGGTGCATGCCCCCTTGCAGCAGAATCTGCGTCCCGCCGATGGCCGTCAGTTGCCGTACCTTCTCATGCAGTTGCCCGGTCGTAAGGGTGTAACTGCCCTGCTCGCCCAGATCGCGTTTGAAAGCACAGAACGTGCAATTGGCCGAGCATACATTGGTGTAGTTGATGTTGCGGTCAATGACATAGGTGCGAACCTTGCCCTGGTGCTGCGGGTAAGCCTCGGCCAGTTTCCGCTGAGCCACGGCAAAGGCCCACTGCCCCAGGTCATGCGTCGAAGCCTGCTGATAAAGTGTCAGTGCTTCCACCGGCGTAAGCCGATGCTTCCCGGCCACCACCGCCTGCATGTCAATATCCTGAACTTTCATGCTGCAATTGTAGGGCTTTGGTCATGGTGCGTGGTACTGCAACCAGCTCCTGCAACAATGCCCCCATGCCGCATGATAAAAACGAAATCATTGGCTTCCGACGAAATGAAACCGTTCGATTTCAGCCACGCTGGTTTCAAATGGTTGCGTGGCATTCACGGTGTGCTGTGTCGGATTCTGGCCGGGTTCCTTGAGGGAAAATTGCCCGGGTGCAAAACAGACCCGCAGCGTCGGCTGGCCGGGGGCAGCGTCCCTTGAATAAACCCGGCGAACATTCTCCATTTGAAAATCGGGCATGCGCGATTCCAGCCGAATCAGTGCTGCCGGGAAATGCGCGGATTTCCACACCTCAAACCGGCTCACTTTGATGCGATTCATCGCTCCCACCCCCTGCTCACGACCAGGATCATCATTGCGGAAAATGGGGGTTCGGCAATATCTCAAAGCATCGGCATTGATCGCACAGAACCTGCATCCCCCCACCACATCCTCAAGCGTGATATCTTCGATAGGGTGATCCACACTGGCCAGGCGCACGAAACTGTGGCAATCATCGGCTCGAAGATGTCGTACCCGAATCCGCCGAATCGGTCCGCAAGGGGCACCGTGGCATTCCGCCCGCCAGATGGCATCGTCAGCGTTCAGGGCCACCATGTCATCATTGGGCGTGGCCAGACCGTGGGCATGAATCTCTTCCACCAATCCATCCTCACAATAACCGCTGACATGCACACCATCCTGATTGGGCCGGGTGCGTGTGTTTTCCAGGCGGATGCGGGCGACATGAAACTGCCTGGCCCAGCCCAGACGAATGTAGTATGACTCACTGTTGCGAACCGCCAGATCGCGCAGCACGAGATTGCGCACGTGGCCGAAGTGCATCAGCACTCCGCTGTATTTGAAAGCCCTGTCCTGGCAACGCTGGTTGCCTGAGGAGTTGCCATCCCACACCCCGCCAGCCACCTCAATGTCCGTATCCTCCTGATCCGACTCAGGACCGTTGGGGCCAAAGCAATTGCGATTGGTCAGCAGAAAATCGGAAGCTTCCTGGCCCGCTCCATCAGCCAGGATGATCTTGGCGTAAGGGTGGGCATGCAGCCGCGCCCCGGAACTTAATCGCAACGCCCCACCCAGCTTGTACGTCCCATAGGGCAGGTGTATGCAGCGATGCTCATCGGCCAGTTTTTGCAGCACCGGCAAATCATCGGTCTGACCATCACCAAGCACACCGTGGTCGCGGACATTCACAAATGAAACTGGCTGTTCAATCATGGCCATTTATAAGACTCCGATGAATTCGATTCCGTAACTTCAAACCACGGCATTGTGAAGATGGGTCGTCAATGCTTGTATGGATTGAGCCTCACGCTGGCTCCAAATCCATGTCGATGTTGAGCTGGTCGCATTTGGCGCCCAAAGCCTCCCGAAGCTGTTTCACCGCCACATGGCTGGGAATGGCCAGCAATGCTTCCATGGTGAAAAGCGTGGTGCCAGCAAATGCCGCGGATTCCTGTTTGGTGCTCAATTCCTCAATGTTGACCCCGTGCTTTTGCAGAATGCTGGTGATCCCATGCACGATGCCCGGCTGATCCATCGAATAGGTCTTGAGCCGATAGGGAATCCCCCGGCTCGCCGATGCAGGCGCGGTGGTCACCAGCGGGGCCACGGTCACCACCAGGCCACTGGCTTCTCCAGCCTTGATCGCACTGCTGGAGAGTGCTTCGAGCTTGTCAGGCTCCCCTTCCACCAGCAGCAGAAGGGCGAACTGCCCGCGCAGGTTGACCATGCGTGAGTCAGCGATGTTGACCCCTGCCTGGTGCAGGTGACCGGTGAACTCCCCGACCAGACCCGGCCGATCCGGGCCGACGGCTGTGATGATGCGCTGAGCCATGCTGCTTCTCCAGAGTCCATGATCAACCACGTTTGGCAATCAATCCGTGGCCAAGGGACATTACAAGATTAGCAACTTCGATCCACTGCTGCTGCGATCCTTCCCAGCGAGCCAATGAGTGTTGCCAGTGCCTGCGGGGTGATGGACTGGGCACCATCGGTCATGGCGTGTTCGGGGTCATCATGCACTTCGATGATCAGACCATCGGCCCCGGCCGCCACTGCCGCCCGGCTCATGTCCGCCACCAGCCTGGCATGACCGGTCCCCTGCGAGGGGTCCACGATCACCGGCAGATGCGTGCGCTGGTGCAGTTCGGGGATGGCTGAAAGTGAAAGCGTGTTGCGGGTGTGATCCTCAAAGGTGCGAATGCCTCGTTCACAGAGAATCACGTTGGGGTTGCCTGCGGCGAGGATGTACTCGGCGGCCTGAAGGTATTCATCGATGGTCATGGCCATGCCACGTTTGAGCAGCACGGGTTTGGGTTGTTTCCCGCATACTTCCAGCAGCCGGTAATTCTGGGCGTTGCGGTGCCAATCTGCAAACAGTCGGCATAGCTGGCCACCAGTTCGACATCGCCGGGGGTCATGACTTCCGTTATCACCGCCAGGCCGGTGGCGGCGCGTGCCTGGGCCAGGATTTTCAAGCCTTCTTCGCCCAGACCCTGAAAGGCGTAGGGGTTGGTACGCGGCTTGAAGGCTCCGCCACGCAGTGCATGGGCACCGGCGGCTTTCACATGCTCGGCAGCCTTGAGCATCTGGTCCTGATTTTCCACGCTGCAAGGCCCGGCCACCACAGGGACATGATTCCCCCCGAACACACAACGATCACTGACACGAACCTGCGTCGGGGTCTTGCGCATTTCCCTGGCGGCCATTTTGTAGGGGGCCAGAATCCGCATCACGCGGTCCACCCCGGGGGCCTGTTCGATTCGGCCTTTATCCTTTTTGCGGTCATCACCGATCACGGCGACGACGGTGAGTTCCGTGCCGATGATGGCGTGGTCCTTGAGACCCATTTCCCTGACCAGTTCTTTGACGTGTTCAATTTGCATGGGGGTGGCATCCGGGCGCATGACGACAATCATGACTGACTCCTGCGGGGTTTCCGCTTTGGTAGGTTAAACGAGGCTGCGGGGTGTGTTGATGCACGACTGGTTCTCGTTGTTGGCACTAGCTGCGAATGGTGCCGGTGTGTTTGTTGCAATCGTCACAGATAAAAAAACCCCGACGCAGCCGCGTCGAGGTTCGTGTTGCTCCATGATCTTGGGTGGAGGATTACGTTCCCTGCGCGGCTAGCCGTGGGGTGAGCCAAAAGTACCCAAAATAAAACACGCCGCTGGGGTTCATAGCGTTATAAATATGAATCACAAATCAGTGAAAGTCAAGTTTGTGTTGCCAGAACAAACATAATAGCGGGGACTGGCTGAAATATGACAGATTCATGGGATCAATTCCATGTGGCACTTTCGACCTTTGATAGCGCCAAGGCTATAATATATGGCATGCGTGTTTGGCACACCATGACCACGATGGAGTTTGACGCATGGTTTAACGGGCAAACGGAAACCATACGGATTGAAACTGCCGCCCATGTGCAGGTTTTAACGAGAAATTTGGGCCCATGCTAGGCCGGCCTTTGGTCGATACCCTCAAAGGTTCCCACTATGCCAACATGAAGGAATTGCGATTTAAAGCAGATGGACAGATGATACGCATTGTTTTTGCCTTTTGACCCTCAACAACGTGGAATTCTGCTGGCCGCCGGTGCCAAGCAGGGGTAAGAATCAGGGAAGATTTTACAAACAGTTGATTGCCAAAGCGGATGCTCTCTACGCCGTGCATCTTCAGAACCTAACTAAACGCAGGTGATATATGGCAAAAAGTTTCGCTCAGCTCGCACGAGAAAACCTGACGCCCGCAGCGCGTGTGAAGGCTCGCAAACGCGCCAAGGAAATCACAGCAACCATCATGGTTGCCCAGCTTCGACGTTCGGCCAATCTCACCCAAAAGCAATTGGCCCAGCGCATGGGAATGTCACAGCCCACTCTCGCACGGATTGAGAAGCAGGGTGACATTAAGCTGACTACATTGCATCGCATTATTACGGGACTGGGTGGCACGCTCACCATCACCGCCAAACTACCGACAGGCTCCATTCAGATGGCGAAATGGATGTAATTCCCGGTGGGTTGATTAAATGCAGTCCACCACCAAATCACTGTAGCCGGCTTAATTGCTGACTTGCCCACAACACCCATTCCCCGCGAGTGTCCTTGTCCACGATGGCTTGCAACAGCTTGCGCACTTCTCGGTGCGTTCGCCACGTTTCACCAGGGCTTTGGCAAGGTTGGCCTGATATTGCAGGTTT
>JAAUTM010000017.1 GCA_012031455.1 Phycisphaerales bacterium | reverse complement strand
ATTTAGAAAATTTTGAATATGACTAATATGTCTTGTCGAAAACAAGACTATTATTCTGAAAAGTCAACGGAGTTGAAAGCAAATTATTTAGAATATCGTGATCTTAAGTGAAATTGCCTGTTAAAAGCAAAGTGCATTTTGTAGTACCATGCAGGAGATTCCAACCATCCATAGTAACCGTCAGCAATTCGTCGGCCCTGCCACCCAAAGGATGAATGGCAGTAATGATGGGCAATTCACCTATGCTCATGCGATAGACAAAATCCTCCCGCCCGCGATACAGTGCATCCCGTATTTCCAGTTCGTATATACCTGTCGCAGGCACTTTGAATCGCAGCAGCGGATCGGGATGGTATTGATGATCGTCGGCAAAACCGATTTCTCTGCCTTGTGGATCATAAATCGCAAGCACTGGTTGGACCCACCCGGGCACGGCATCGGCCAGGAACGGGATGAGTGTGCGTGCCTGCACCTGTACTACCAATTGCTGTCCCACGACAGCCTGAAATCGAATACGATCCACATCACCTGCCATGATCTGACCATTGATGGTCAGGGGCAGAGCCAAGGGCTTATCGGCGGGAATCGGCAGTTCCTCACCAGGGTCATTGTTCTCTATTTCACTGGTCTCCGGCAGCATCCCTACTACAAACAATAACGGATTGGTAAGTCCCTGACTACCAACCATGCGGATTTCATAGATACCGGGCTGGGTATCCTTAGCTATGGTCAATTCCAATCGAATCGATTCATCAAGCTGCTGGTTCTGCTGGCGACGTTGATAGGTCGTCAACGATTCACGCAGATAGATGAGTTCTCGCAAGGACTTCTTCTCCCAATCCACCAGCAACGGGTGCTTGGGAAGCTCCACAGGTTTCTCGTCATCAAGTGCGGGGGTGGGTGCTCGCAAAGCCCATGTCCAGGGGATCCGCCCATCCACGAGTCCTTGCTTGTGCATTTCCTCCCAGCGCAACTGGACCAATGTCACCAGACGACGGTGCATTTCATCGCGTTGTTCTTTTTCGAGTGAAAACAATCGCAAAGGACGGTACTTTTCCACAATCTTGGCGGTAACACCCGATGCGTTGACATGCACCTGATTGCAACCCTGTATAAATTGCCCCCCGACCAGCACATCAATGGTGGTACCCTGCTGCCCTCCTGCGGGGTACACATAGGCAAGGCGAGGGAGTCGTTCGACAATCTGAGCATGGGCATTGCCAACCGACCATGCCAGCATACCCAATACCATGATGATGATGGCTTTTGGTATTGTGATGATTGATAGTTTCATAGGCGCATGATCTCCGTCAAACGCCCGCCGGAGACAACACCATCTTCGCGAGTTGGCAGAAGAGGCAGGTCCAGTTCCTTGGGATTGGGTAGCTGGCCATCGGGATCGATTCCCATGAGCTGATAGATACTACCGATCAGGTCATGGGGATAGATTGGCCGTTCCAATACATTCTCGCCGCGTTCATCGGATTTGCCTACAACCTTACCACCCGCAAAGCCACCGCCTGCAACAGCACAACTGAAGCATTTACCATAATGCCCGCGTCCGCCGTTCCATGGAGCACCCCAGTCCACTTTGGGGGTACGCCCAAACTCGCCGCCCCACCAGACGATCGTCTGATCCAGCAGGCCACGCTCTGAGAGGTCCGCAATGAGCGTTGCCATCCCCCGGTCAAGATCGGGGAGTTTGCGGGTCATGGCCTGGAAATGTTGTTTGTGAGTATCCCAGCCATCGTAGTTGATGGTAATGTGAGGAACGCCCGCCTCTACCAATCGCCGGGCCATCAGGCAGGATTGCCCGAAAGTGGTCCGCCCGTAACGGTCCCGAACCTCGGGTTTTTCGCTGGAGAGGTCAAACAGTTTGCGGGCATCACCGAACATCATGTCGTAGGCCGCTCGCTGGGATTGATCATATTGAGCAAACAACTGGTGATCGATCATCACTCGCCCGAGCGTATCGAGTTCCCGCAAAAGATCGCGGCGTTTGAGTTGACGTTCATCGCTGACATCACGCGAGACAATCCCTTCCACCGCAAACCGCGCGGCATTGGGATCGCCTCCGGTGCAGAAGGGTTTGTATTTCTGGCCGAGTAACCCGGCTTCGGAAAAACGCCCTGCGCACGGTGAGCACAATGTATGGAGGCACGATGCCCTTGTAGCCGGCATCGTAACCCTTGAATAAACCGATCACCGCTCCGACACTTGGATATACAAGACGGTTGGGCATTCTTCCGGCCTGCATCAGATAGGCTGCGGTTTCATGGCCATTGTTATTGTGAGTCATGCCACGGAGGATTGCGAGCTTGTCGCCCTGCTCGGCCAGCATGGGCAGCGCTGCATTGATATGAATACCATCGGCTTTGGTAGCCACGGTTTTATCAAGAGGACCGCAGTAGTCATAACCAGCCTGCGGTTTGGGATCAAAGGTATCCAGATGGGACGGGCCGCCCCACATCCAGATTTGTATGAGGGACCTGGCTTTGCCCGCAGTACCCGGAGGCAGGGTCAGGCCGGCAGATGCAGTGGATGTGATGCCGGGGGAACCCGCCAGCAGCGAGCCAGCGGCCAGCAAGCCCAGTTTCATGGCAGTACGACGGGAGATGGCGGAAGTTGTCGGTAGCATGGCATGATCCTGCTTTAGTGTTTGTACTGGAATTCCTTGCTGTTGATGATTGCCCAGGCCAGATCAAGCGAAGCATCACGGGTACTCGTTTTGGCTTGTTTGATGTAGTTATTAATGGCGGCTATTTCCGCATTCGTTGCTTTGCGACTGAGCATGGCCTGATAGATGTTGTCCACCCACTGGTTGGGTTTCCCTTTGACTGGCTGGGTCCAACGGCGTAACTGAGTACTGGAAGTAAGACGGTTCTGGATCTGCGAAGCATTGAGCAGATACATCCGCTGGGCATCGGTGGGTTGGATGCTGCGTTCGGACATGAGACCAGTGTCCCGCGAGGGCCTGCCAAAGAGTTCCAGAAAGGCGCTGCTGATACTGGCATCAGCCAGGGCAACGGTACGCTGGGTGGGCGGAATGTAGGTAAAGGGTTCGGGGATGGGGCTTTCATATTCGACGGTGGTACCAAAGAGCGCGATCAAAGCATCCGTCAATACCTCCGCTTCCATGGGTCGAATACCATAAACAGCAAAGTATTGAGTGGCTTGTGCCGAATCGCCACGTGCGATGCTGGATTGCTGATATGTACGAGAGTTGAGAATCAACCGGTAGAGATGTTTGAGACTGTAATTGCTTTTGACCAGTTCTTTTTCAAGGTATTCAAGCAAGGCAGGGTTTACGGGCGGATTGTCAGGACGGATGTCATCAGGTTCGTGAATAATGCCCCGACCCAGAAGCCAGGCCCAGATACGGTTGCTGATGCAACGGGCAAACCATGGGTTGTCCTCACCAATCAGCCAGTCGGCAAATACCACCCGAGGGTCGTTTCCATCGGCAATGACCACAGTTTTGCCATCGGGAAATTTTGATTTAATCGCCTGACGCGGTGCGGGGTTATTTAAGACGATCTGTTCCTTCCACTCAGCGGTGGCTTTATAGGTTACCTGTGAAAAAAACTTTTCCAGATTGGTGCTGTCCTGTGGCTGCCATGTTTCGAGCCTGGTGCCCATGAAAGTAAGCGCGACCGCAGCGGCGATGGAGGTCGGATTCTGTCCCTGCACGGCTCGGTAAAAGTTGACTTGTGGTACGCGGAAACTGCTTCCGCTGGAGGTGAGCATCAGGCGGGCCATCTGGTCATAGGGCATGTCGGCTGCGAGGCTATGACGGATCCACTGATGGTAGGCCTGCACACCATTG
Source organism: Phycisphaerales bacterium (assembly GCA_012031455.1). The sequence goes on along the minus strand of JAAUTM010000017.1, from coordinate 6,908 downwards.
GGCCAGAGGTTGATGGGATGCTCGGACTTGACGCGGAGAATATCGCACCACTTCATCGCCCAGTAATCATTGAACTCAGGACGCTCCAGCAGTGTGTCAATGAGGCGGGCGCGCTTGTCGGGGTTGGAGTCGTCCTGAAAGGCTGTGGCTTCGTCGGTCGTTGGCAATGTGCCGATGACATCGAGAAATACTCGCCTGATAAAACCTGATCGCTGCACAAGGCTGCGGGGTGATGCCTTGGATTGGAGAACCTTCAGGACGTGATGGTCAATCGGATTGACGGGATGAATGCAAGTTTGGATTCGTAAGGATGGACGGATGCCGGTGGAGTTTGCGCCTGTACAGACGGCCCTGCTCCGCAAAACAGCATGGTTAAAATGAAGATGATGGACCACAGATTCAAGGGCTTCATATCTGACACCTTGTTTGCAAGGTCCAGCCGATAACCAATCCACAGCCACGCGGGTGACCGAATCACTGTTTTATTATCGGGTATAACGTGGATGGAATTGTCTTATTACAAGTCGTGTTGATTAATTTTCCGCCGTGCACATGAAACATGCACAGATTGGCATTATCAAGGCTTCATCAATCCCGACATGCGCCGGGGCCGAAGGTGAGCACATTTTTTCCCTGACGTTTGGATTCCAGGCACATGGCGTCGGCTCTTTCGAGGAGTTCAAGGGGGGTTGCGGCCATCCCAGGGGAAGCTGGCCAGTCCGCCGGAGATGGTGAGCGTTCCGCGTCGACTGGTCGAGCAGGCGGGGGAACCGGCAATCGAGGATCGCCTTTTGAAACCGCTGAGCAGCCTGCCTGACATCCATCGGGTGCTGGCTGTGGGGGCGGCGTGGGCCTTGGGCATCCCAGAAAATCACAGCAAACTCATCGCCACCGATGCGGGCCACCACATCATGGGTGCGGACGACCGAGCGCATCAGCCGGGCTGTTTCACGAAGTATGTCATCTCCTGCTGCATGACCGTAGCGGTCGTTGTAAATCTTGAAATCGTCGATGTCATACACCATCAGGGTCACGCGGAATCGTTCGCTGACGGCACGCCGGAGCAGGATGTCCAAAAATTGATGGAAGTATCGACGATTCCAGACATCGGTCAGTTCATCACGCAGTGCCAGGTCCCACAAACCGGATTGCTGAGCCTGCATGGCCATCCAGCGGGCCAGCCATTGTGCCCAGCGTTGCAGGGTGTGCGCATCCACCATCGATCGGGCATGAAGCAGCCCCAGATAACGGCCATTCCAAGTAATCTCGTTTGCACATGACCGGCACGGTACCTGACGTTCAATCTGCCTGGGATCAGTCCCTGTGACGAGCGACCATTGAGCGTCCGGGTGCCCACTGCGGCAGGCAATCACGCGTAACAAAAGATCACCAAAATCAGGGTGCCGGGTCAGCAGATGATCGAGAAGATCGACATCGCCCAGCTCGGTATCAGACTTACGGACATCGGCAGATTTCACGGTGCTCAGAGGAAGTTTCCAATGATCCTGCAGAATGGAGGAAGCGACCTCAGAGGCAAACGCATGGGGATCCATCGCGGGCTTGGCGGAGGCTGGCTGGTGAGGGTCCTCCAGCATTTGATCCGCTGATGCTGATGCCGGGGGCGATGGCTGAGTTTGGACATCGGACTCCATCGCATGAGTCGGAAAGCTCACGAGCGTGTAGTAACCATTTTCATCAAGATGCGATGCCGAGGGCGTTGGAGTGGCGGGCTGGGAGGGGCATTTTTTTAATGACGTTTGTGGTCACTTTTGTGCGATTCAGACTTGTCGGTCAATGTCGATGATGCATCGTTTTCATTGAATACATTCTGTAATTCGACAGGATCAAACGGCTGCATCAGGCAGCAATCCACGCCCAGCCGCAGGGCACGCGAACGCAGAGGCTCTGAACCGGGGTTGCCAATCAGGATGATACGGCTTTGCGGGGCAAGCTGACGGAAGGCGGCCAGGGTTGCTTCCATGTCCTCCGCCAATGCTTCAAGTTGCCCGATAATCGTTGCCGGCGGGCCGAGTGTGCCGATGTCGCCCAGTGCCTGGAGATAATGATCCAGTACGGTGATATCAGCATCGGGCATGAGTTGAGCGATCAGGTCGGACAAGGAAGATGAAGGATCGCCATCGACGATCAGTACCCGATTTGAAGCTGGTGATTGCCCCATGGAAACAGAACCGGCGTGATGTCCGGTTTGCTCGGTTGCTGAAAATGTGGATGCACGGGCGTTCAACTGTGTCTCTTCCTCCGCAATTGCATGATCAAAGACCATCCTCGGTTTCATGGCGGCGACGTGGGCGACGGGTATGACTTTGCCGTTCCCACGAATGATCCAGCAGCATGTCCAATTCCTCACGGGTCAATAGTGGCTCGGCCACTTGTCGATGCTGATGACGACGACTCTGATTCTGCACTTCCGCTGGCGGCTGAGCAGGAATTGCATCTTCCAAGATAGTCACCACACCGGTTTGCAACTGATCCCAATCCCAAGGTCCAAGCCGACCCTGCGGGGCATCTGCCTGAGGCGGATCAAAGCGCCAGCAAGGCGTCTTTGGATAATAACGCTCCAAAGCCCTGCCCAGTTCACGCAAATTATTCCATGCCATGGGCTGAACGAGGATGAGAATGGTCACCGGGTTACGGGCAACCTCCGCCATGACCGCGGGCAGGTCACCCACCACTTTCGTCGTCAGCCCACGCTTTTCAGGATGGTGAGTAACAGCTCCGGCATCGGCTGCGTCGGTGGCAATAGCAACAACCCCTGCCGAACACGACGGGGCCGCACCGGGATCGAAGTCACGATCAGGGGCTGATGCGGATTAACAGTTTTACCATCCGAGGTAGTCATGACACCACGATTCTACCTCGGCTTTGCCGCACAAGTCGGGTGATTAAGAAGAGCAAATGCAAATGTCTTCAATAAGCCACGAGAAAATGGATACTCTGGGCAAGTTGGACGGATAAAATGAAAAAATAACCCGGCAACAAGCACGTGACATGATGCTGGTAATCAAACTTCCGTGAGTACTGTGACATCCTGACGACCAGCGTAACCTGCATCCGCTTCGTGCCAGGCATTGATTGCCTGTTCGCCACGCTTCCACGACAGAAATACCTCTCGCCCCTCATGCACCGCAGGAAAATCCACCAACCCCATGTCAAAATCCTTGAACTCCACACCCCACCAAGTGCAGTTCATCCATCAGGTCATTGAGATTATCCATGCATCGTTCGTAAGCATCACGAAGCGATTCCTGATCGTCAGCAGGAAGGGGTAGTTCAGCGCGTTTGCGGATGTCCATGGCCTGCTGGTAGGCGGTATGGATATCGTCCACCACACGCCCGACCAGACACAAGGCCCGGTTGGCTTCCCCAAGGGTGAAATATTTTTTGCCACGTTTGGGGCCGGGGCCGATTTTAAGGAGGTCTGACCGATCGTCATGGTCGAGTTCCTCGGATGTCGGGGTGCCTGGACCGGCGTTGCCGGGGCGACATTGATATCCACCGACATTCCTATCTATCGGTCAAAAGCCCTTATCGCATTGCAAAATCCATGGTCATGAAGCTGGGTCTTTAATCCCGGAGCTCCGGCTCGATTTCCCAGCCCAGGCGGCGATACAAACCTACTTTCAAATCAATCACCAGACTGAAGATCACCGGCACCACCAGCAAGGTGAACACCGTGGACACCAGCAACCCTCCCAATACCACACTGCCCAGACCACGGTAGATTTCACTGCCCGATCCAGGCTTGAGCACCAGCGGAAGCAGGCCCAGCAAAGTCGTCAGTGTGGTCATCATCACCGGTCGCATACGCGTGCGTACCGATTCACGAATAGCCTGTCGGGGGGTGAACCGTTCCACCTTGTCCAGTTCGCTTTCACCAAAGCCGCGCATGTAGTTGAGCGCCTGGGACACGATCAAAATCGAATTGTTGACGACGGTGCCGATGAGAATGACAAATCCGAGCATGGTCACCACATCGAGCAATTGGGTGGGTACGAATTCATGGGTGATGCGCAGGCCCAGGAACCCGCCGATTGTCGCCAGGGGTACGCTGAACATGATGACCAGGGGATACACCCAGCTTTCAAACAAGGCGCACATAAGCAGGTAGTTGATGAGCAGCGCCAGGAACAGCCGGCTTTGAATGAAACTCTGGAAAGTTTGCCAGAAGGAATCATGGACCTGACCGGTAAGTGCCTCGCGCACCTGCACCAGTTTGTCAGCCGTACCACCAAGATTCACCCCGACCCCCAGGGCAATTTTGCCTTGATTACGCAGGTCGGGAATCATGGCCTGAATCTCACTCATGGCCTGTTCGAGCGGTTCCTCCGGAGGCACGATCACTTGCAAAGTGATTGATCGCTGCTGCTCCACACGATTGATCTGCTGCGGAGCATCGGCCCGTTTCACCGTGGCCACCGAACTCAGGGGTATTGTTTTATGCGAGCCATCGTTGCCCACCACCGCCAGCGGGACCAGTGCTAAATTGTCCGAATTCAGCTCGTAAGAATCACCACGAGTCACCAGCAGATCGATCGAGTCCCCGCGATAGCGGTAGTCACCGATCTTCAGGCCATCGACCAAAGCCTGCACACCATCGCCAAGGTCCAGGGCATTCACGCCCCAGGTCCGCCGCCCGTACCCTGTCGATTTCGACCTGCACTTCAGGTCCGGGCAAATTGAAGTTGATCGGGTCCGGACGCACCCCCATGAACCCGAACTTGTCGCGCAATGCTGTCTGCAAGGCATCAGCCGCCAACTGCAACTGATCCATGTTGGTGCCGACGATGTCCACATCAATCGCATTGGAACCGCCCAGGCCGCGTCCAAAAATGCTGGACTGAAACGCAGCCGGAATACACCCCCCGGCACCACCGAACCACTGGACATCAGCAACCCCTCCAACGGGTTCACATTCTGACTATCCAACGAACTTGCCCCATAAAAAATATTTCCATTCCATGAAACAAAAAAGAAATTGTCCACGGGGGGTATGTTTTGCACTGGCTGCTGGGTGAAAGGATGGATCACAGGAGGCAGCTTGGCGATGTCTTCATAAGTAGTCGCCTCCCAGAATGGGCGCATCTGCGCTTCCATTCGATCGGCGATGAACTCGTTGTGCAGCATGCTGTGGGCCGGGGGCGTGAGCATGATGCCGAATACCAAGTTTTGATTCCCCGCTGGCAGATAGGTTAGCGGTGGCGCCATCAGAAAGGCTCCCACAAGCGAACCGATCATGAAAAATGCCACCAGTCCAACCCGTAGCGGTTGTAATACCACCAACCCTACCAATACCACCGCCAAGGCAGCCAGATTTGCCAGAAACCAAGTACCGCCCCGGCCAGCATCGGCAGGTCAGCCGGATTCATGAACATTAACACCAGCGACAAACCTACCAGAACCAGCACCATCGCCACCGCCATCAGCACACCGATGCCCAGCCCTCCAATGCGTTCGTAAAGTTTGGCGTGTTGACGGAGCTTCCAAAACAGCATCAGGGCCACGGCCAAGCCCGTCGCCACCAGCAATGCACCGAATAATTCCATCCACACAGGCATGAGCATCATCTTCACGGTGCCAGCCATGTCGCGGAAGATATACAACCCATAAGCACCTACACCAGCCAGCAGCAGTCCGGCTAAGGATAGAAATACCTTTCGGGATGTGTTGAAAATGGGCCAGGATACTAACCGCAAAATCCCATCGGCATAGGCAAGGTTGATTTTACCAATGGCCGGGCCAACTCCGTAAAGGTTGTCCACCTTTTCCGCCCATGTGTGCTTTCGGTGTTGATGGGGTTTCAGCAGCCTGGCGCCTGCAGCCGGGATCACCGTCACCGCAACGATCAGCGAAAGTGCCACCGCAGCGCATACTGCCAGAGCGATGTCACGGAATAATTGCCCGGCCTCCTCCTGCATGATCAGCACCGGTACAAACACAATCAGCGTGGTCAATGTGGAAGCCAGAATCGCGGAACCGATTTCCCTGGCTCCATCGTAAGCCGCCTGTATGACCTTCTTGCCCATGGCGATGTGCCGGTCGGTGTTTTCCAACACCACAATGGCGTTATCCAGCACCATGCCCACGGCAAATGCCAAACCCGCCAGGCTCACCACGTTCAGGTTTCGCCCCGCTGCGGTAAGTGCGACAAACGTACCAATGATTGAAACCGGGATCGCCAGACCGATGATCAGCGTCGGTCTCATTTTTCGCAAAAACACCAGCAACACCAGTATCGCCAGCAAACCTCCCTGCCACAGATTGCTTACCACCAGATCCAAGGCCTCGTTGATATATACCGTTTCATCATAAACCTGCTCCAATTTCAATTGCAGGGGTTTAGTGAGTTTTCTTCCAATGTGATGTCCTGCGCAATCACCGCGAGCGGGCCGTTGGGTTCATTCACCTCTCTGACTCGCTCACGCAAACCCTCCATCACCTGAATCACATTGGCACCGGTCTGACGGATGGCGTTGACAGCCATGGCCGGCATGCCTTTGGAATGCACAAACGCCCGTCGCTTTTCATACGAAAGTGTCACATCGCCAAGGTCTTTGACGCGGATCGGCCCGCCCGTGGTGTAGGACACGATGGTCTGACGGACCGCATCCAGATTGTCATACTGCCCCACCGTACGCACACGCACATCCAGCCGACCTTCGGCAAGGTCACCGGCGGAGACGTTGATGTTCTGCAATTGCAGGGCTCTGCGCAAGGCATTGAAGGTGATGCCACGCTCGGCCATGCGCCGGGGATCGATGGCAATATGAACTTCACGCTGCCTTCCCCCATAAATATTGATCTGGCTGACCCCCTCCACACGTTCGAGAATCGGCTTGATGCGCTTGTCCACCTCGTCAAACACCGATTGAACGTCGAACTCCGGATCG
>JAAUTM010000016.1 GCA_012031455.1 Phycisphaerales bacterium | reverse complement strand
GTGCGCTCCAGCATGGCTTTACTGCGTGCCTGGATTTCGGCCGTGCTGCGACGACATACAAAATCCAGGTCCATACCGCCAAGGATGGCAATTCGATGCCCATAGCGTTCATAAGCTTCTTCAACGGGCAGTATTTTGTCTTCGTAGGAATGTTTTCCATCAAACTCGAGGTATTCGATAATTTCCTCCCAGACCGCTTCAAGCTGGCCGCAGGAGTGCAGAATCGCCGGCCGATTGGTTTTATGAATCAGTTCGACAATCCGTTTGTGCCATGGAAATACATACTTTCGCATTTGATCCGGGCTGAGCATGGTCTGGGTGGCAAAACCCCAGTCATCGTTGACAATGGCCGCACCGACCAGCGGATGTTGCAAACCCAGTTCATAAAATCGATATAAACGCGATCCGATGGCATCAAATACATCCTTTGCCAGCGCAGGATCGTCGAGGATGATATAGCAAAGGTCTTCATACCCGACAAGCGCAATGGCATGTTCGAGTACACCCATGGGGCCATGTATGATGATTTTCATACCCGGGAGCAGATGGCTGGCCACTTGATCAAAACGACTGTAATCATGTTGATCGGGATTCGGCCATGGATAGGCTTCAAAGCTCGCCCGGTCATGAATCATGGAAGTGAGATTCATTGATCGACTGGATTCCCCATGCTGGGCATCCTTGACAGGAAAACGAAAATCCGAGGCATGAGTAGTGAGGAAATCGTACCCCAGATGACCAAAAGCCCTGGCGCGCAGGCCGTCAGCGGTAAGCCCGTCCTGATGATCGCCAGAAACATCATTGACTTTGTTATAAATATTGTGATTCAATGAAAACTCAAAGATCGTCGGACGACTCGGAGCTTTACATTCCAGAACACGAAGCAACTCATTAAAATCCGGCTGACGCATGGGTATGTATCCTTTCTCACAAATAACAACACTTCAACTATGATACAACACGGGATTGAGCGGCGTATCCACTACTTCACCAACCTTTGCCCCCGGAAGCCAGTTGTTCCAATCTTTTTCTTGAGCTTTGTGCTGCGGCTGAATCAGCTTGATCCCATCCTCCATGTATATCACCGTCATCACCTTCCGTGGCTGCGTTGATTGATTTGGTCCGGCTCGGTGAAACGTCCAGCCATAGTGGAAACTCACCTCACCCAGATCAAACGGGGTATCCACCAGTGGCAAGCCTGATTCCAGCAAGGTCTTGCTGATGATTTTTTCGCTCTCGTCGGATATACCCAGATTCCTTCCCAAAGGCACCTTGTGACTCCCGACACTGAATGCCAGTGGCCCCATGTCCATGCTCGTGGCCTGCAACGGAATCCAGATCGTGACCGTATTGCTGTTGGACAGTGGCCAGTAAAACTGATCGGCATGCCAGGGGGTAATGCCTCCGCCCGGTTCCTTGTAAAGCGCCTGGTCGTGATACAACCGTATACCCCGAACCCCCATCAGGTCCGCAGCCAGCTTCGCCAGACGCTTGCTGAACACGAACTCCTTGACCACCTCACTGTGCCGCCACAGGTTCATCACCTGTAAAAACGCTTTCTGATAGGTATTGCGCTGTTCCAGCGGTGTGGTGTTGGTGTTGAGTGTCAGCACCAGACGAGTGATCTCCGAACCGTAGCACTCCAGCACCTGAGGCGATAGCACATTCTTGAGTTTGATGAAACCCTGTTCCCGAAATGTGGACACCTGATCCGGGGTCAGGGTCATCGGCTGATCCAGCTCCGAGCGAAGCCGGGCGTTATCCATGCTGCTGCCAATGTTGGTTGTGGTCATGGTGTGACCTCCAAGGGTTTCTATATTTTCCCACCCAACACCGGTGAAAAGTTGACAGGGCTTATCCCATAGATAATACTTTTTTAACCTGATAATCAATAAAGGCTGAGGTAAGGGTTAATCGAAGCCTTGTACATTGATTTTGCAATGAAAGTCTGATTGACGGAAATGCTGGCTCATCATGCGACAACACGAACGACGAAAATCGTATTTGGAACTGATTGAACCGGATGCCGGTTCTTCGTTTCACAGCCTGCTGCGGGATTCGGCTCATGGTTATCGTTTCAACTGGCATCACCACCCCGAACTCGAACTTACCTGGATCATGCGCGGAACTGGCCTTCGCTTCGCAGGCGATTCCATCATGGAATTCGGCCCCGGTGATCTGGTGCTGCTGGGTCCCAATCTTCCCCATACCTGGACCAGTCACAACAGTAATGAATTCACCTGTGCCATGGTGGTGCAATTTTTGCCAAAGTTGCTTGATCCCTTGTCCAGCTATCCTGAAATGCGCTCGCTGCAACCCTTGATCCATGCAGCGGGATTGGGTGTGCTGCCTGCAACCACGACCGCCCGGCAAGCGACCAAAAACTGGCCAGTTTGCTGGAAGTTTCCCCTGCCGATCCGCAGCGCTGGATGATCCTGCTTGAAGCACTCCTGATCTTGGCGCAAGGACATTGGCAAACCCTGGCCACGCCCGGTTACCGCACCGATGCCTCACGGCCCCGCTGGCGTCCGACTTCGTAAGGTCGCTGGCTCATCTGGAAGCAAACCTTGACAGGCCCGATTCCGCTGCCGACCTTGCCCGGTTGGTACGCATGACGCCACAAGGCTTCTCACGCTTTTTCCATCGGCAGGTCGGTTGCACCTTTGTTACCTACCTCAATCGTTGGCGCATCAGCCTGGCCTGTCGCAAGCTGCTTGAAAGTGATGAACCCATCACCAAAATCGCCTATCAGGTGGGCTTTAACAATCTCTCCAATTTCCATCGTCGCTTTCGCCAGTTTAAAGACATGACGCCCGCCCAGTACCGACTCAAAGTTCAAACCGGGGCAACCCCTTTTCACCAAAGCTGACAGGTCGTAAATCGGGTACCCTGTCGCCTCACGAGGTGACCATTATGAAACGTGTACTTTCAGGCATTCAACCCTCCGGCCAGCTTCACCTTGGCAATTACGCCGGGGCCATCCGTCAGTTCATCGCCATGCAGGACACCCACGAAATGTTCATCTTCGTGGCCTCCTACCACGCCCTCACCAGCGTGCAAAACCCCGCCCAGCTTCGCAGCAACATCCGCCAGATCGTCATCGACTACCTCGCCTTCGGCCTGGACCCGGCCAAATGTCACATCTACCTGCAACAGGATGTCCCGCAGGTCACCGAGCTTGCCTGGCTGCTGAGCTGTGTGTGCCCCAAATCGATGATGGACAAGGCCACAAGTTTCAAGGACAAAACCGCCAAGGGTCTGTCTGCTTCAATGGGGTTATTCACATACCCCGTGTTGCAGGCTGCTGACATACTGGCTGTCGATGCCGATTTTGTACCCGTCGGTGAAGACCAGCGACAGCATCTGGAAATCACCCGTGATCTTGCGGAGCGATTCAATCATGCCTATGGCCCGGTGTTCAAACTTCCAGACATCGTGGTCCGCAAGGAAGCCGGGGTGTTGCCCGGGGTGGATGGACAGAAAATGAGTAAAAGTTACGGGAATACCATTGACCCGTTTTTACCAGAGAAGGTTTTGCGAAAACTGGTGATGAGTATCAAGACCGACTCGCAGCCGGTCGAAGCTGTGAAGGATCCTCAAACCTGCACGGTGTTTCAGATTTACCGCGGACTGGCTGGGGAAAGTGACCCACGCACGAATGAACTGGCAATGAAATACACAGCCGGCGGCATGGGCTACGGCATTGCCAAACAGGCACTCTTTGAACTCATCATGGATCACTTCGGCCCGGCCCGCGCCCGCAGGGATAAGCTGCAAACCGATCCAGGGATGGTTGACCAGGTGCTCCGTCACGGTGCAGCCGGAGCCAACCAGATCATCAACAATGTCACAACCCGTGCAAGGCTGGCTTGCGGTTTGTAACTATCGTATCTGGCCGCTCATTTAATCCCATCCCTTGATCTTGGTGAACCCATCGGGAACGGTGTCGATGTAGCGTGTCTGGCGCGGCCGGGGCCATTCATGGTTGTACTCGATACCGTGGGAATCAGCCTTTTCGCCATGCTCCCAGGCCCCGATGTCAGGCGCGTCGCCTGTGTACCAATTTGACTCCGGCCAGTGGGCTGGCAGCTTACGACCCGCATCGACAGCCGGGCTGCTGCGGGAAATGGAAAAGTCAAAAGGATCATTCTCGATGGTATTGTCAACGAGCATGCCGAGGTCAGGTTTGTTAAAACCAATTTCCTGCAGGGTCTTCAAATATAAACCCTGGTTCACAAGCATGGGTTCGGCTTTTATTGGAGATACAAACATATTATTGGCGGTCTGCGCAGGAGGCTGAGTTGCGCTGTACCACGGCGTGTATGAGTCTTCAAACACCAGGATATTATTCATAAACCAAAGGGTTTTTTGTGCTTGAGGACTTGTCTGTTCCTTGGAAAGTGCGTATAGGGTGCCGTCTTTCATGTAATATATATTGTTGTAGTGTATGTAACCCTGCTCCCAAACTTGGGTGACACCTTTGATCAGAGTCCATGAATTCCATGCGCTCCCATCGTATCCCATGATAACATTGCGATAGAAGTAAACAGGACCGGGTCGGGTAAGCCCGACATTCTTTCCCCCTCTGCCAGATTGCTGGGATATTGGCCCCATGAAGGCATTTAAAAGCAGATTGTGATGAATACGCATATCCTTGCCGGTGTTTTCCACGACAGTGTCGGTTTCCAGGGCATTGTCAAGCATGAAATAAACGACATTGTGATGAAAGTCCGAATCGATACACCCACTCCAACCAAATCCATCCATGGAACCATGGGCATAGTTGAAGCGACTGGTATGGCGGGTAACGTCGGATACTAATTCAAGTCCTCCCTCGTTGCTGAAGTAATCTTTGCCGAATCGATACGTCAGTCGGGGGAGCTCGGGGTTTTCTTTTATAAGTCCTTTAATATAAGGCACAAGACCCGGAAATGTATATTCACACCATTCAACCATGGTGTCGGAACTGACGGAGATGTTGGCACCAACCCTGCAGCTTCTAAATAAGCAGTTGCGTATTGTCAGACCGTTGTTGGGACCGAAAGTCTTGATTGCTGTATCGGCACCTTCAAATATAAAACCATCAATAGTCAGATTGTGGGTGTTACTCGCCTTGACAAGCACGCTTTCAGGACCTTTGCTCTGGATCATAAGCGACTGTCCATTGGGGTCCAGATTACCAGGCAGTCGTAGATAAACACGCTTATCGTCTTGATTAATGGCATATCCGTAGGGTGGCATGACAGCGTGCAAGTTCTCAGATTTCTTATAGGGATATTTTCGCGACATGAGGTCTTCATATTTATATTTTTGCATGTAGGTGACTTTTCCATCACGTTCAAAATACCCGGCATTACCAAGAGTCTTTGGATCAGGCGTTGAATAGATCCCTTTATTTCATGCTTCCAGGCAATGGAGCCATCGTAGGCTTCTTTCCAGGCGCAAGTTATGACGGCTTGACCGTGCGGCGATGCCACAATCCAGCAATTCACCAGGTTTTCAACCATGCGTTGATCATTTTTGAGATCAATATGGTATTTCCCCGGACCAACAATCAGCGTATCATTGATCTTAAGTTTAGCGACACCCTTATAAAAGGATTTGAGCGGTTTGTCGGGACTATCACCACTGTTTCTATCATCACCCAAAGTACTATGTACATAGTACGTCTGATATTTTTTATCCTCGTCTGAATAGGCCATATTGTTCAATGTCTTGGTTTTCTGGGAAGCCAACTGAATCACGCCCGTTTCAATCAACTGTTGAAAATGTTTGGCAGTCATCCCTATCACTTTGGACGAATCGGGAAGGAGCTCAAAATGACTTTCGAAACCAATTCCCGCTTTTGAAGCAGCGGATGCAAGCAGTTTGGCCAGTTCACTTTCATTGGCAACTTGCGCTTTGCTTGCATCATCTATTCCTAATCGCCATGGTTTATTGTCCCTGGGCATTTGCATTAGCAGCGAATATACGCCGTCCTGGGATATACGGTCGCCATGGGTCCCATCATGTGGAGTTGGTGGTCACCCCACGCCCAGTAGTTGCTCTTGATCATCAGTGGCGGGCTGAAGCTTGTGGCAGTACCGGTTGCAGGCGCATAGATATCTTTCCATGGGTTGGTGTCGAATTCAAAAAGAATCAACACTGTTTCATCAGTTTTCAGATTGCGGTCTGCGTCAGCAGTGATGACTGTGGGAGGATGCTTGGCTGCCAAGGCAGTCAGCTCCTCAGGTGTCATGGCAAAGCATTTAAGTGACATCAGTGCGATGATCGCGAGAATCAGATACGTAATGCTCTTCATTTTTACCCCTTTGCGAGTATCAGATCAATGACCCTATATTCCAGCAGGACGTTCAATTAGCAGGTTTCTTAAGCCATCACCTTCATCAATTGAATAACATAGAAGACCATGCAATTGTATTCTGCTCGATCCATTGTTGTGATGTTGGCCATACTGAATATTTAATCCCAACCCTTGATCTTGGTGAACCCATCGGGAACGGTGTCGATGTAGCGTGTCTGGCGTGGCCGAGGCCATTCATGGTTGTACTCGATACCGTGGGAATCAGCCTTTTCGCCATGCTCCCAGGCCCCGATGTCAGGCGCATTGCCTTGATATCGATCCGCCTCCGGCCAGTGGGCTGGCAGCATACGACCCGCATCGACAGCCGGGCTACTGGCTGAAAGTGAGAAATCAAAAGGATCGTTTTCGATGGTGTTGTCGACGAGTATCCCCAGGTCAGGTTTAGTAAAACCGATTTCCTGCAAGGTCTTCAAATATAATCCCTGGTTTACAAGCAGGGAGTCGGCTTGTTTTGCCGATACAAAGATATTATTGGCGGTCTGAGCCTGAGGCTGATCTGCGGAATACCATGGTGTATATCCATTTTCAAATAACAGGATGTTATTCATAAACCAGAGGGATTTTTGGGCTTGCGGGCTTGTCTGTTCCTTGGCAAGTGCGTAAAGCGTGCCTTCTTTCATGTAATAGGTGTTGTTGTAATGGATATACCCATTCTCCCATAGCTGGGCTACCCCCTTGATCACTGTCCATGAGTTCCATGCGATCCCATCGTAACCCATGACAACATTGCGATAGAAGTAAAGAGGGCCGGGTCGGTTGGACCCGACATTTTCTTTACCCCCGTATTGCTGGGATATTGGGCCAAAGAAGGCATTCAAAAACAGATTGTGGTGAACACGCATATCCTTTCCATAATTCACCATACCGTGTCGATTTCGATGCAATTGTCGAGCATGAAATACACCACGTTGTGGTGAAAATCAGAGTCGATGCAACCTCCCCAACTGGTGCCATCCATGGAACCATGGGCATAATTGAATCGACTGGTATGACGGGTGAGTCCGGATATTGTTTCAAGTCCTCCCTCGTTGTTAAAGTGTTGCTTGCCGAATAAAAAGGGCAAGCGGGTAAGTTTGGGGTTATCTTTGAGCAGTCCTTTCATGTAAGGTTCAAGTCCCTTAAATGTGTATTCACACCATTCAACCATGGTGTCCGAACTTGCGGAAATATCTGCACCAGCCTGACAATTACCAAAAAGGCAATTGCGGATGGTCAGGCCATTGTTGGGACCGTAGGTCTTGATGGCTGTATCAGCGCCCTCAAATACCAATCCATCGATGATCAGATTGCGGGTATTGCGCGCTTTCATAATTACACTGTCGGCCCCTTTACCTGGATGCTGGGCCTGGATCATCATGGAACGACCGTTGGGATTCATATTGTCAGGAAGACGAAGATAGACACGATTTTCATCGTAATTCACAGCAAATCCATGAGCTGGGATTATTGCAGGATTGTCCTCAAAGCCTTTATAGATAATTTTTCCCGATATGAGTTCATCGTAGAGATATTTCTGCATGTAGGTGATCTTCCCTTCATGCTCAAAATATCCCGTAGGCCCCAGATGCCCGGGGTCGGGCGTTGAATATATCCCGTCTTTTTCCTGTTTCCATGGCAAAGTTCCGGCAAGAGCCTCTTTCCATGCACAGGTTATGACGGCCTGGCCGCGCGGCGATGCCACAATCCAGCAGTTCTCGACATTCTCAACAAACGGACGCACGGCTGCAAGATCAATATGGTATGTTCCTGGACCTACAATCAGCGTATCATTGATTTTAAGTTTTGCGACACCCTTGTAAAACGATTTGAGCGGCTTATCGGGACTATCACCACTGTTGCTATCATCCCCCAAGGTACTGTGTACATAGTACGTCTGATATTTTTTATCGTCGTCTGAGTAAGTGACACTACCTGCTGTCTTGCTTTTCTGCGAAGCCAATTCAATCTCACCGCTTTCAATCATCTCCTGAAAATGTTTGGCAGTCATTCCTACCACTTTGGACGAATCGGGGAGGATTGCAAAATGACCTTCAAATCCAATTCCCGCTTCAGCCGCAGCGGATTTGAGCAGGTGAGCCAGTTCACTTTCGTGGGCGGTTCGTGCAGTGCCTGTATCATCGATCGCCAGCTGCCATTTTTTGTTGTCCCGCGGCATCTTCATCAGCAGCGAGTGAACACCATCATTAGCAATACGGTCGCCATGCGTACCATCATCGTAGAGTTCGAACTGCTCCCACGCCCAATAGTGGCTTTTGAGCGACAGAGGTGGGGTAAAGCCAATTGCTTTACCAGTTGTAGGGGAATATATATCTTTCCATGGATTGGTGTCGAATTCAAAAAGTATCAAAACGGTTTCTTTGGTATTCAGGTTGCGGTGCCCGGTCCCAGTGATGACCACGGGAGGATGCTTCACTGCCAGCGCAGTAAGTTCATCAGGGGTCATGGCAAAGGCATTGAGAGTCATGATTGCGATAAGAACGAGAATCAGACTTGTAACCCGCTTCATCAAATGCTCCTTTTTCGAACAGAAGATCGAACGACCATGCAATCCAGACAAGACACAAGCGTGAATTGACAACTGGACTGTAATATACAACTTTTTGGTTCACGAAGCCAGTGCCATCTCCGACCTGGTGCCAGGCCGGTCCGCTCCCGTGTTGGAGGCAAGCAGCGATCCTGCATCGACTGGAGTGTCGGTTTCCGCTCCGTATGATTTCACCAAACAAAGACAGCACAGTACAACTATCCATGCCCCAAAGATTCCCCGTGTCCCCATGGAGCTTGCCTCCTGCGAGCTGCAGTGGATCGAACCGAAAACCCCATTATTTCAGCGGAAATTAGGCTGACTTCGCAGTGTCTTGGCGTACATAAATTATAGGCCGCATCTCTGCACCAAGCTGGAAAATCGACCATTTATTTCAATCAAAAATCGCTCCGACTTGGTCGCGGATTACAAACGATTGCAAGAGTGATTCCTGCCAGCGTTTATAACAGGCTGGATGGCTGAATTTAAGCTTGACAATAATTTGCTTAGCCTAATCAGGTCGCATCATCCCCTTGCATCCTGCACGATCTGAATGAACTGCTTTGCGAGTTTGGTCAGGCCTGCCCAATCCTTATTTTTGAGCAGATCTTTTTTCACCAGCGAGGAACCCAGTCCCACGCAGACGGCTCCGGCCTTGATCCAGTCGGCTGCGGTGGCAAGGTCCACACCACCGGTGGGGGTGAGTTTCAACTGCGGCATGGGGGCGAGCAGATCCTTGAAATAGGACGGGCCAAATACGTTGGCAGGAAAACCTTGACCACATCGGCACCGGCTGAGTAAGCGGTGATGATTTCGGTGGGGGTCAGTCCACCGGGGATGATGGGGCGACCGTAGCGGTGGGCCATGGCAATGGTTTCAACGTTGAGGGCCGGGCATACCACAAACTGTGCCCCGGCGAGAATGGCGGCACGGCAGGTTTCCGGGTCCAGTACCGAACCCACACCGATGCAGGCATCATCACCCAAGGCTGTGCGGGCGGCAGCGATCGCATCCAAAGCGCCGGGAGTGGTCATGGTGATTTCGGAAACAGCACATCTCCATCACGCAGAGCTTTGCAAACATCAACAAGCTGGCCGGGCGAATCAGCACGGATGACTGCAACTACGCCACTTTTTCCATGTCCATCACGATGCGATGCCGGTCGGGTTTCATCGGAATTGTTCCTGTAGGTTGATAATGGTGTAGCCTGACAGATGGAGGTTTTAACCCCGATCGTGTTCCTTGGCAAAACCCTTGGATGGTCTTGGCAGCTTTGGAAATCATGAAACGATGGCAGCGGTTTCCTCCGGCGCTTCCTGTTCGGAAGTGGGAAGGTCCAGTCGGATCACAAGGGTGCAGGAGAATCCATGATCGCTGGAGTGGAAGGTGGCGGAGCCTGAGAGTTCGAAGCGGGTGAGACCTTCGATCATGGCCAGACCCTTGTGCGGATGGGTACTGGTGCCCAGAACGGAGGAGCCACCTGCTTCACTCCAGGACAGACGAACGCGGGTACTTTCGTGGTTGGGTTCAATCACATGGACTTCCAGCGTGACCTTGCCGGTGGGACTGGAAAGAGCACCGAACTCACGGGAATGGCTGAAGAGTTCATGGAAGACCATCGCCAGAGCGGGAGCCTGGCGCAGCGAGACATGCAGGGAAGGGACATCCAGTTGCAGACGCGGTTCGATGTTGTCCCAGTGAGTGCCAGCGTCGGCCATGGCAAGGACGAGCCTGCGCATGTCCAGCCCGGACCACTGGTTGATCGCCAAGGCTTCGTGGGTGCGTTTGAGGGCGAGAATTTTATTACGGATGAGTTCAGCCAAACCAGCCTGATCATTGGCTTGCCGTTCGTAAAGCGAGACCAGAGAAAAGAGGTTGGCAAGGTTGTTTTTGACCCGATGATCCAGTTCACGCAGCAGGTG
>JAAUTM010000015.1 GCA_012031455.1 Phycisphaerales bacterium | reverse complement strand
CATCGTGGGCACCCCGGAGTTCATGTGGTTCAACGATGGCGGATTGCCTGACTGGATGAGTCTGGAATTGCATGGGGACGGTCAGAATCTCTGGGTCACCGTCATTCCCGAACCGGCAAGCCTGTCCCTGCTGCTGCTGGCGGCTGGCGGCATGCTCTGCCGCCGGACCCGGGCCTGAACAAGGAAGTCTTCAACCAACGCAACGGGACAGGCCATGGGCCTGTTCAGGTGGCATTCTGCGCCTGCTGCGGTTTTGCCATAACCGGGGAACTGACTCAGTGAAATCGCAAGACGGGCGGCTGCATCGAGCACAACTACTACTAAAAGCAACAACAAATACCTTCCCCCTCTGCATTCCACGGTTCGCTGGTGTGAAGAAGTGATCAATGATGCCGTAAGGCTGCCTGACCCGCATACCAGAGGATTCCGCTTTGCTCTGGAGGACAGCTTCAATCAGATCGGCACGGTCCAGGTCCAACAGAAACAAAGTCTGACCAAGCACCGCACCGAACTGACGAAGATGCAGGGTCGTCTGCTTAACAGGTATCTGGGTGGCACCATCGACGAGCCGACGTATCAGGCGAATCAGCCGACCTCAAATCACAATTCGTTGTACCCAATTCGACCTTTAACCAGACGGTTGTCGTGTTCCTGTTGTTAACCGCTGCTATCTGCACACCTTGAAGGATGATCACGACGACTTTTTTTAGCAAAATCACCCATACCATATAATCGTTACATTTCCTTTAGGGCCATGCTAAATTGGTGTTAAGAGTAAGGATTATCCTTAAGCCTAATTCTTATTTATTTTTAGTTACTTTTACATGAAGAATCTAATAGTATATTAGGAAATCATTACACAACGGTTAGTGTTACGTAAATGATCCAATCCCGTGATCTATCTCGCTGGGTGCGAATTACTCGAAAACCACCTTGTAAAATACATAAATTCATATTTAACAATGTAATAAATATTTTTATATTTCGTCTACAAGTGCATGTGAGTATTCAGCCGAATAAATACAATTATGTTTCTATATTTTTTGTCAAGCCTATGGAATTTGTTTGACTGGCCCGTGTTAATGGGTTAGATTGATTTGCCGAATATAGGAATTGGGACTAAGAATTTGGATGACATTCCTATGTTTAGCAATAGTGTTCCGGGACATTCCATCCAAAATTGGAGCGAGAGAATAACAAGGCCTGATTTGCAGTATCCAATTGACAACGGCTGTTGTCAGGGCTTCCCCCGCCTGCATGACCGGTAATCTTTCTCGCCAAGCCTTGGAAGCAAACCAAGGTTCGAACGAGTTAACCGGTCAACCTGATGAGCCTGTATAACGTCCTTCAATCGCCCTGCCGAATTGGCATGTATGCGACATGGGCGGAGTCTTGTCAATAATATATTAAAGCTTTATAGGGATTCCTTGTCTGTCGGCTTTTGATGCTTGAGGCGGGGCTTCATTGGGGTGCATGTGGATGTTTTCGCTTTGTCATCGGCTAATTCAGCCGAATCGGAATAATCGTCATCACATGTTTCTGACGACTGCACTTTGGGTGATTCCATGGCTATCACAGTGATCTTGGCACATCGCACCCGCATCGTGCGCGATGGTTTGCGCTACCTCCTGCAGCAACAGGCAAATTTGCAGGTATTGGCGGATGTTTCCGAAGGCTCCGCAATGCTCGAAGCCGTGCAACGCTCTCACCCGCGCCTGCTGCTCTTGGATCATGAACTCCCTTCCGGTCCGGTACATCAGGCCATTCGTTTGAGCAGGCGACTTGAACCGGACACCGGCATCATCATGCTGACCATTCCAGCCGATTCGTCTGTGATTTCCCGCTATCTGCAAATGGGCGTGCTAGGTTTCATGGGTCTGGATTACGCCAGTGATGAACTGCTGGCCGCAGTGGATCAGGTCCAGCAGGGACACATTTACCTCAGTGCCAACCTGGCGCGGTTATCCATGCCCAGACCTCTCGCCGTGGACCACCGTACCAATGGCTCCATCAACTCACAGGAACTCACCGAACGACAGCGTGAGATTCTTGCCCTCCTTGCCGAAGGCCGAAGCACCAAGGAAATCGCCCACGACCTATCCATCAGCCCCAAACCGTGGACACCCACCGCAAAGACCTGATGTCACGGCTGCAGATATTCAGCATCGCCAAACTCACCAAGTACGCCCTGCGTGAAGGCATCACCACGCTCAGTGACTAAAATGCTGCAACTCAACAGTTCAACCTGCTTGGTTCCATCCGTGAGCGAATCGATCGTGAACGATGAACTTTCCCTCAATCCGTTTGATGCCCCCGGGCTGTGGTACATCCTGCACACCCGCAGCCGGCAGGAAAAAGCCGTGACCGAAGTGCTCTCGGCCATGGGTATTCCCCATTACCTGCCCCTGGTCAAATCAAGCCCGGTTTCATGGCAAACGCAAGGTCAAGGTCGATCTGCCCCTGTTCCCCAGCTACGTTTTTCTGCGTGGCTCGCATGAACAGGCTTACGAAATCGACCGTACCAAACGGATTGTTTCCATCATCAACGTAGCGGATCAGTCCCGCTTGGAATGGGAAATCCGCAATCTTTACTTTGCACTTTCCCATAAAGCTGCGTTGGACCCGCATCCCTACTTGCAGGTCGGGGTACGGGTGGAGGTACGGGCTGGCCCGCTCAAGGGCTTGCAGGGTTTGATTGAATCCCGCACCCGGCCCGACCGCCTGATCCTGCAAGTCAACATGCTTGGCCGGGCGATGGGAATTGAAGTCGATGCCAGCCTTCTGGAGGTGGTGGCCCCGACAAATTGAATAGGTTGTTGCTCGAGTAACTTGGGGTGGAAGCGATTGTCGTATTGAAATATGATGGGAATACAGTCAAAGCTTGGGCCGGGGAGAGTCAATGGCGCTGCTGGCAAGCAGATTTGGCACGTTTTCGAGCCCATGGGTACAACGGCTGGGCATCAGAAGGTTTCTGGGCACTGACGATTTACCGATTGCAACGTTTTCTACGCCAGGCACGACCAGGCATCCTTTGGTTACCCATCAAGCTGGTGGTGGGTGTCCTTAAAAAATTACTGACGCTGGTAACCCACATCAACCTGAACTCACAGGCAGAGATCGGGCCTGGCATGTTGATACCCCATGTCGGACCCATTCAGGTTTTCCCTTGGGCCAAGATTGGTGCGGACTGTGCCATTCATCAGGTTTGCACCATCGGAGCTGGTTCAAAACCCGGTGGGCCGGTCATTGGCGATCATGTCATGATTGGTTGCCACACCTGCATCCTTGGCCCTGTAAAAGTCGGCGATCGTGCCAAAATTGGAGCCGGCGCAGTGGTGGTGTCTGACATCCAAGCCGGGGCAACAGCCGTGGGGGTGCCAGCACGGTCTGTGCAGGTTACGATGAAGCCATAACCGATTTTGAACATATTTTTAACACAATGTATTTGGATTCGGGTTCACTGCAAGTATTGTTGAGGGACTCGTTGTGCTGGATTACTTGGGCTTATGCTAATGGGATCATCAGCCGATGCTATGCCGGGTATTTATGAATACTTCGGTATGGTTGGGCCGTGATCCATGTTCGTTTGATTAATAAGGGAGGCTGGACTAATGAATCGTAATTTAATCGGTGGCGCGATGACTGTGGCCATCTTACTGCAAAGTTCACTAACGATGGGGCAGTCCAGCACAATGGTAAAGTGGTGGAATGACTACATCCCAGATGATCGTTTTGGGGTGCAATATCGCAGTCGAAATCCCTTTTTCATCAATGGGTTGGATTTAAACAATGATGGGCAGGCTATTGATTCACTTTCCTACTACTCGTTCAGCATGACGGATCCACTAAACCCCAAACCCCCAGTCCCAGGTGGCCCCAGTGAGCACATCTATCATGCCGACAAAACCAGCGGAGTATTTTTCGGCGGCATTGTGTCCCGATATCTGAACCGCACCATTTCTTCAGCAGCTCTTGGCATGGCTCAATCAAGTGTTCAAATCGATGGAGCGCACCTGAACCCGGATGGCACCCCTTGGAATGGGTTGGATCCACGCTATCCACACAGCATCCCTCGCTTCCAGACCGGAGCAGGGCCCAACTGGGAAGATATGACCCTGTTTGTCACCGACCCTTGGAATCCTTTGTGGACAACCTACAGAGCCACCCCGGGGGCAGGTACCAATTTCACTGCGTTGTGGATGTGGAAGAAAGAAGGCTTTCTCAATGGCCTGGACGAAGGCCCAGTGGGGTTTAACTCTGATAGCAAGATGAGTGTGGACCTTATTCGTCATTGGTGGAATGTCGAAGATGGCCGGTTTGTGGTGCAGGACGATCAGGGCTTCTGGATCAGCCAGGCCACCGTGTTGGCACCAGTCGAGTCATCCTTCAATTCACCTGTTGCATACTTTGGTGCGACCGTTGAAATCAACCCGACGGAAACCTTGTGGGCAGCCTACTACCCCCAGGGTTTGTATGATATTGAGTTCGATCCTACTAACGCAATATTCACATCCCGTACATTTGTGGACATCCAGGCCACGGGTATATATTTTGCCAGCTACGAATACCTCAATGATATACAGGCAATCAATTTTGATAACTTTGAAGTCACGGCCATCATCGTTCCCGAACCAGCGGCGCTTACGTTGTGTGCCTTGGGTGGGTTATTAATCTTCGGGCGACGAAGATCGCATTCATGACATTAATATTGACATTGGTAGTCAGTCTGTATTGACCAGTAAAACTATAAATCCTACTCTGATACCCTCGTTCATCGGTATGATGCGTGGACTACCTGCCTCACGCACCGTCCGTGCCTCTTTCTGGTCTCTGGCGGGTTTTGGGTTGGGGCAGATTTTGCGTCTGGCAGGTAATCTGGTCATGACCCGGTTGCTGTTCCCGGAAGCATTTGGGTTGATGGCACTGATCAATGTGTTCATCATCGGACTGGCGATGTTCTCGGATGTGGGCATCGGGCTTTCGATTGTTCAGAACCCCCGTGGCGATGAGCCAGCCTTCCTGAACACCGCCTGGACTGTACAGGTTATACGCGGCCTGGTTTTATGGATGACCGCATGTCTGCTGGCCTGGCCGATTGCTCTGATTTATGCCGAGCCGCAGATTCTTTGGATATTGCCCCTGGCGGCTTTCACGGCTGTGATTCAGGGGCTGGCATCCACCAAGCTGTTCACTGCACAACGGCATATGCAGGTTGCCCTGATCACGGCGGTGGAACTTCTGTCAGGGCTGGCCGGAGTCATGGCGATGGTTCTGTGGGCATGGTTTCATCCCCATGTGCTGGCACTCGTGGCCGGTGCATTGATCGGGGCGATGATCAAGACCATGTTAAGTCATGTCATGTTGCCGGGGGAAGCCAATCGGCTGCACTGGGATCGTTCGTGCCTGTCGAGCATGGCCGGGATGGGCCGATGGGCTTTGCTCAACACCGCGATTGCCTTTATTGCGATGCAGAGCGATCGACTAGTGCTAGGCAAGATGTTGTCGCTGGAGGTGCTTGGTGTTTATTCGATTGCGGTGATGTTTGCTGCGATGCCGATGGATCTGCTTTCCCGGCTGGGCAATCAGGTGGTGTTCCCGTGGGTGTCCCGACAGGCAACATTGACGAGGGAAGAGCTACGACAAAAACTGCGCAGGTACCGTCAGCCGATTCTGCTGGCAGGGATGCTGGGTGCTTCGCTGATGGTGGGACTTGCGGACGTACTGATTCATCAGCTTTACGATTCGCGGTACCATCAGGCGGGGTGGATGCTGGCACTGCTGAGCATTGGATTGTGGACATCGGTGCTGGCCTGCGCCAGTGATTGGACACTGCTGGCATTGGGCAAGCCCAAAGGATTGGCTTTGGGGAATGGACTAAGGCTGGTCATCGGCATCAGCGCGATGGTGGTGGGTTACCACCTGGCAGGTTTGACGGGATTGGTGATGGCGGTGGCGATGGCTGGCTGGCTGCGGCAATTCGGCGTTTGGTGGGGAATGAAAAAAGAAGGCATTCTGCTGCTGGGTCAGGATGCACTGGCAACGGTGGGTTTCGTGGTTTGCACAGCCATGGTGCTGGGGATTCGGTGGTGGATCACAGGCGGTGGTTTTTATCTTAATCTACCCAGTTGAATGCTCACTATCCAAAAGAAACTGGAAGTCATCAAAGAGTGTCAGGTTCCGGCCAATGGACAGGTGGATGAACCCGTGTTTTCACCTCTGGGGGACGAACCCCTTTGGCGGAAGGAAGAACTCAATCGTTGCGGGTTGGGTAACTTGCTGGTGCGCCTGCATCGGGGCGGAGGGGGAAGGTTATCGCGGAGATTGCTGGCGGCGGTACTCAGGCTGGAAGGTGGATGGATGCACTCGCAGAGTTTACGGGTGTTGCTGGATAAAAACTATGGGGTGAGGGTGGGGGCATATAGTTATGGGCCGATGATGGAACCGGGCAATTTCCCTGCGGGAGTCACAGTGGGTCGGTATGTTTCAATCGCCATGGGGGTTTTGCCGTTGCGACGGAATCATCCACTAGATCGGTTATCCACGCATCCGTTTTTCTTCAATCATGAATTGGGAGTGGTAGCCAGGGACACGATGGATTTTGTGCCGCTTGAGATTGGTCACGATGCCTGGCTTGGAGCAAGAGCGATTATCACCCCGGGTTGCAAAAGTATTGGTTTGGGGGCGGTGGTGGCAGCCGGGGCGGTGGTGACACGTGACGTGCCTGATTTTGCCATTGTCGGGGGCAACCCGGCACGGGTGATTCGCTATCGATATCCAGCGGTTTTACAGAATGAAGTGCGTGCCAGCCGGTGGTGGATGCAATCGTTGGAACAATTGCGAACGCAACTACCCTTGCTCACAAGCCAGCTTGAAACTGGCTGGAGCAATCATTTTCTATTGAATAACACGTCAAATCGATGACCGCACTGGAAACACAGCCTGCAGAGATGAATCCCGCCCAACGAGCCATCGTCAAGGGACCTGAACTGGTGATTCTTGGTGCCGCTCCGGACACAGGTAACCTGGGGGGTGACGGCATTGGGTTTGGCCAGCGTGGTGAATTTAAGGAACGCCTTGCCGGGGGTGAAGTGTCATGTGCAGGGGTGGTCGGCTGTAGCTGAATATCGGGTGCCGATGGGCGATGCTCCCGCAGTGGAATTCAGCCGACTGGGTTTGCATTATGCCGATCAGTGGCGGTGTAGTGATGGCAGCAGGCGGATGCGGCTTTACCATCAACTGCAGGGCTTTCTGCGGGGATGCTGGCACCGACATTGCAGCAGAAAAGTACGACCTATCGCACCTTGAGTCAGGCCATCGCAGTGCTGGAACTGGCGGGGGGTGATTCGTTTGCGGACATTTACGGGCCGTGGGATTCGGGATGATTGCAGACTTGGATGAACTGGCTTTGCAGATGAACATACCGCTGGTTTATATGCCTCAGACCTTTGGGCCGTTTGAGAGCGATCCGGCTTGCCGGGCACGGGCGATTCGGCTGCTCAAGCAAGCCAAGCTGGTGGCTACGCGCGAGGTCCAGGGATTGGATGAGCTTAAAAAATTGCTTGGGTACGAGCATCCCCATGCCGTGTATTGTCCGGATGTGGCGTTTTCACTGCCAGCGGTTGAACCGGCGGAGGAAGCGATCCCTGAGTGCTGCGCAAGGCTGGCGGCAGGCCGGTGATCGGGTTGAACGTGAGCGGGCTTCTTTATCATCCGAGCGGGTGTTCGGCATGGCTGCGGATTACCGCAGGCTGATCGAAGGTGTGATTCAATGGGTGATGCAGGAGACCAATGCGATATTGATGCTCGTGCCGCATGTGCGCCCGGAGGATCCGGCCAAGTACCGTGAAAACCTGAGCATTGGCGGACATGACTGGCCTGATTCCTTAGCGTGTGGCTTGGTTCACGATCAGTGGTATGCAGGGCATCCGCAACGGGTGTGCTGGATTGATCGTCCGCTGGGGGTCTGTGAAACCAAGGCCTTGCTGGGGGCGTTGTGAATTGATGATCGGGGCGCGGATGCATGCGTGCATCGGTGCCGTGTCGCAGGGGGTGCCTACGTTGACACTGGCATACAGCAAAAAGGCGGCTGGGGTGATGGGAGTGCTGGGAAATGCAGCCCCGGTGCTGGACCTACGCACTATCAACTTGACGCAGGCGATGGATGAAATCAAGCAATGCTGGGAAAACAGGCGGGAACTTCGTGCAGGGTTGGCGGCGGGATTGCCAGCGGTCCACAGGCAGATCAGCGAATTTTTTACGGGGGTATTGCTTCCTGTGCTGGGCTTGGGGAAACCCTTGGTCGATGCCGTTGAAGAGGAAAACAGGATGAGGAGGATCGAAGAAAGCTGATGGGACAGTCCCCCAATGCTTTTGCGTTGTTAGTGCTGTTGGGCTGGTTGCCGATGGTGGCACTGATGTTCGCGGCGTTACCTGCCCGTAGAGCGGTGGTGATAGCGTATTTGGCTGCCTGGTTGTTTCTCCCGATGGTCAGTTATCCCTGCCGGGCATTCCTGATTACACGAAAATGACAGCCACGAGTCTGGGGGTGCTGCTGGGGACGCTGATGGTGGATGCCGGGCGAATCACCCGGATTCGTCTGCACTGGCTGGATGCGCCGATGGCCGTGTGGTGTGTGGCGCCATTGCTGGCTTCACTCACCAACGGGCTGGGTTTATATGACGGGATGTCGGCACTTCTGAATCAGACGCTGACCTGGGGGGTAACTTACCTGATCGGACGAATTTATTTTACGATGCCCAGGGGCTTTTGGAACTGGCCAAGGGTATTTTTATCGGGGGACTGCTCTATGTGCCATTTTGTTTGTATGAGATTCGCATGAGTCCGCAGTTGCACAACATGCTCTATGGTTTTCATCAACATAATTTTCTCCAGCAGATGCGGGACGGCGGGTTTCGCCCCATGGTGTTCATGCAACATGGCCTCATGGTTGCGTTGTGGATGGCGGCGGCGACTTTGGCGGGGCTGGTGCTGTGGCGCTGCGGGATCATGAAACAATGGGCGGGGTTGCCCATGGTCGTGTGGGTCGTATTACTCGGATTGACCACTGTTTTATGCAAGTCTAAAAATGCCCTGGCGCTCTTAATGCTGGCAGGGCTGGTGGGTTTGATTGTGATATATGTTCGTAGTATGGCCCGCTGGGTTTTGCTGGCGATGTTGCTGATCCCGGTGGGCTACATCACAGCACGAATGACAGGGCTTCTGAGCAGTGACATAGTGCTCGAACTGGCTGGCGGTTTGTTTCCTGCCGAGCGCGTGCAATCCCTTGGTGCCCGACTCCAGCAGGAAGATTTGTTTACCATCAAGGCGATGCAGCGGCCTTGGTTTGGTTGGGGCGGATGGAATCGTATGTTTCCCACCGATGATCTGGGCAATCAACTGACCCGCGGGTGGACAGTCTCTGGGTGATCGCTTTGGGTAGTACGGGGCTGGTGGGACTGGCAGGTTTATTTGCTAGCCTGCTGCTGGCGCCTGTTACCTTGCTTGCCAAACGCGGTTTTCCCGGACCATGGCTGGGTGGGGGAAGCCTGTTTGCATGTTTACTCTTGAGTGTTTATGCCACCGATTGTCTTTTCAACGGTATGGTCAATCCTGTGTATGTGCTCTTTGCGGGTGGATTGAGCGGGATGCTTGCCCTGCCACAGGTAACCCAATCCCAGCTTGCACGAGGGCCGGGACGACCTGTAACACAGCGAATAGTGCCATCATTGCATGGCGCAGCGTCAAGCATCAGTACGATGAAGGGTTTGCCTTGACTGGCTGAAAGCGGATGTCGGCAGATAAAACCATTTCCCTGCTGATCGTCATCGTCAACTATCGCACTGCGGGGTTGACCATCGAATGTCTGCAAACACTCGCAGAGGAAGTGGCACAAGCCGGGGATATCAGTATTCAGGTAATCGTGGCAGATAACGCTTCAGGGGACGATTCAGTACCGCAATTGGAGAATGCAATCCAGTCGCATGGGTGGAGCCATTGGGCCGGGGTGCTGCCCCTAGCCACCAATAGCGGGTTTGCTGGCGGGAACAACGCTGCTATCCGGGCGGCCATGCAGCAGGATCAAAACGCCTCGTCTCAGGGGCCAGGCCGATTGCCCGAATATGTGATGCTACTGAACCCTGACACCCTGGTGCGGCCGGGGGCAATCCGGACATTAGTGAATTTCATGCAGGCAAATCCTAAAGCGGGCATCGCCGGGAGCAGGCTGGAACATCCCGATAGCAGCCCGCAGAACTCAGCGTTTCGTTTCCCGAATTTCTGGGGGGAAGTGGATGCAGGATTGGCATGGGGGCTGATCACGATGGTGCTTCATCGTCATGTGACAGCTCCGCCGGTGCGATTGGAAACATACGCCACCGACTGGGTATCAGGGGCTTGTTTTGTGATTCGCAGGCGGTGCTGGAACAGGTGGGCATGTTGGACGAAGGCTACTTCATGTATTACGAAGAAGTAGATTTATGTCTGCGTGCCAGGCGTGCGGGGTGGGAATGCTGGTATGTTCCTGCTGCCCGCGTGGTGCATCTGGTGGGGCAGAGTTCGGGGGTCAAACAGAATCAGGATAACCTGAAGCCCTTGCCACGTTACTGGTTTGACTCACGTCGGAGATACTTTCAGAAAAATCATGGTCGGGGTTATGCACTGATAACGGAACTGGCATGGATGATCGGACACCTGACATGGTGTTTACGCAGCAGGTTGCAGCGTAAGTCCAGTCGGCCAACTCCCGGTCGGGTTCGTGATTCACTGCGATTTGTGGTTTGGCCTTTGGTCAAGGCGCAAGGTTGAAGCCGGGTCGTACGGTGTAAGTGCGAAT
>JAAUTM010000014.1 GCA_012031455.1 Phycisphaerales bacterium | reverse complement strand
CGAGCTTTTCCCGCCGCCGGAGAGGGATTCATTTTCGCCCCGCAAGCGTGAAAAATTGGTCCCCGTGCCCGAACCATACTTGAACAAGCGGGCTTCGCGCACCCACAGGTCCATGATTCCGCCGGGGTTGACAAGGTCATCATCGATTGACTGAATGAAGCAGGCATGAGGCTGCGGGTGCGTGTAGGCATCGGGGGCCAGCTTCACTTCGCCGGTCTCGGCATCCACGATCCAGTGTCCCTGGGCTGGACCGCTGATCCCATACGCATAGGCCAGTCCGGTGTTGAACCATTGCGGACTGTTGGGGGCAGTCATCTGCTCCAAAAGCATGTAGGCAATTTCATCGTAAAAAGCCTGA
Source organism: Phycisphaerales bacterium (assembly GCA_012031455.1). The sequence continues at coordinate 10,591 of JAAUTM010000014.1, read as the reverse complement.
GCATCGTCTGCTGAATCAAAATAGTGATGCTTCTCCCCCCAGTGTCGCCAGCAACCCGCCAGGCGATGAATCACCTGCTTCACCGATTTCTCCGGCCCGGTCACCACCTTGCCCGCAGCATCGCGCATTACCTTGCCATCCGCACCGGTCTGGGGCACACCGGCCTTGCGGAAATATTTGCTCACCATGATGTCCGTGGCCAGTTGCGACCAGCCTGCCGGTATCTCGGCATCCTTCATCTCAAACACCACCGACCCGTCGGGATTGGTGATTCGGCTGGTGCGCGTGGTCCACTGCACCTGATCAAAAACGCTTCGGCCCGCCTGCGTAAACTTGCGTGTGATTTTCATGCTGCTTCGTCCCTGATGTTGAAAACTTGATGTTGACTCGCCTGATTCTGACTTCCCTGCTCTTGCTTCATCTTGCTCATTGGTGGGTCCACTCGCTGACTCGCTTGACCCACCCTACTTTCTTCCACGCCCTATTTGCTTCGACGCCTGATCTTCGTCCGCGAAGATCAGGATTCCTTGGCATGATGATTCTGAAAACTGTGATACTCATTCAGTGACACCGGTTGTACCCGCAGTTTTGAGATACGCCTCCCGAACGTGCGGATCCTGCATCATGGAATCAAATAGTCTGTTCCATGCCGGCAAGGCAGCCGGGTCCTGACAACATCCGCCTTTGGCCACGGGCACACAATCTTGAAGCGATTCCACTTCTTCGAGGGATATTTCACCAAACAAATCTTCCAACAATCCTTGATCCAAAGCCTGCGCCAAATCACCAGCCGCCTCGACCACCAGAATCACTGGTTGCATGGCTTCCAGAAACAGTTCAACCCTGTCTTTCTGCGATAACCCGCGCAACACTTTGTCTAGACGTTGTTTCTTATTTCCCATGATCCGTTCCCCTGTTTCCTTTTCTTGCACGTCGAACCTTGGTTATCAATGGTCCGGATGGCTGCGTGTTCCTGACCTTACCCCGCCTCATCATTTATGGTGGGTCCGCTCGAAGACTTGCTTGACCCACCCTACTTGCCTTGCTGTCCTCGCAATAGAGATACCACATGCTCAATGACTGCTTCCAAAACTTGTATTCGAATGATCCCCGCCGGGCGGGTCATCAGGGAAGCGTGGGCTGTGAACAATTTGCGAGCCTGAACATAGCTGACTAATGGCAAACCTCCTTCGACAAAATCATTGGGGCCCAGTGTAATGGCCTGCGGGTCTGCGTAATCACGGCTACTGATCTGGCAAGTAATCATGTCGCCCCTGGTCGTGGGTTGAAGTATCAATACCGGCCGGTTCTTCGAAGCTGAAAGATCGCTGAAGGGGAATGGAAGAAACACTACTTCTCCCCGTTTTGGAAGTCTTTCCATGCCTCATCCTCCTCCGGGGTGTCCCAGTATTCGCTCAACGATTTTTCACTCAGCAGCATCGTGACAGGTATCCCGCCCAGGGTTTCTTCGTCTTCTACAATGGAAACAAAAACCTGCGCATTGAGCGGCAAATCCGCCGGTTCGGTCAAACGAATCACCCCGCCTTGTTCCACTTTTGCTTTATACGTTTTGAGCATGGCAAGTCTCCTTTGTGAATGCACAAAGGAAGTCTAGGTATCTTCCTTAGTCCACCTTCGGCAACACCAATCCGCGCTGATCCTGATACTTCCCCTGTTTGTCCGCATACGACACGGCACAGACGCGGTCGGCCTTCAAAAAAATCATCTGGGCGATGCCTTCACCGGCGTAAATCTTGGCAGGCAGCGGGGTGGTGTTGCTGATTTCCAACGTCACCTTGCCGCGCCACTCCGGTTCGAGCGGCGTGACGTTCACAATGATCCCGCACCGGGCATAGGTCGATTTGCCCACGCAGATCACCAGCACCTCGCGCGGGATGACAAAGTGTTCCATGGTTCTCCGCCGGACGAGCTGTTGGGCGGAATGATGACGTGGCCGGATTCGCCAGCCCGTGCGTTGAGCGAGGCATCAATGGTGACGAAGGACTCATCGGTGAAATTTTCGGATCAACGATCGCCTGATTCCCGGTGGGCGAGACGTTGGTGAAAATTTTGAAGATGGAACCGACGCGCACATCGTAGCCGTAGCTCGAAACGCCGTAGGAGATTTTCCCCGGGCGTTTGATGTTGCTCTCAAACGGTTCGATGGCCACCAATTCCCGAATCTGTGTATCGCATAACACGCCCATGTCCAGCTCCCTGCATCGAGGTCATCGCAAAATTGCTTCCGTGCCACGCCATAACACCGGTCCATCCATGGACCTTCACTCTTTTAGGTTCGCAGGAGGTCCCCAGCCTGTCCTGCCAACATTCAAACTCATGTCCGTGCCATCCAAGAACAGATCTAAACTCAATCCGATCCGACCCGACCCGTGCCCCCATTTGATGTCCGTTTACCTTGCGTTCAATCGATCATGTCTTGCTCAAGAGTTGGATAATACCACCATTCGTAGGGGATGCAATAGGTTTCTAACACAAAATCTGGTGTATTTTTTGGTGGCCCCTTTAACCTTGCCTTGGACGTAGGTTTACATGCCAAACCCCATCATGCAAAATTCTCCGCTTCAGGTCCAATGCCTCCGACGCGGGAGACAAGTTTTCCACCGAATCACGTTCAAATAAAGCTGGTAATCAATCATGAAAAATATGTAAAATCATCCAATTCCATTGTATATAAGAAATTCTAGGCCGTGGACAGCTGGGGTAGTCCCTTAGGAGGTGAAAATCAGACATAAAAAGCCCGGTGACCTACGAAATCAAAAAATTTACCAGGGGATGACGTTCTGAATATGGCGATCCCCCTGGCCGGGCAGCGGGCCTTGTTTGAGGGTGCAGACCAGCCAGTGCGGTTGACAGAAGATTCGCAATGGAATGAAAGTTTCGCCCAGGCCACGGGTTACGACCGCCAGGGTATCACGATAACGCAGCACTCCGGCACTGAGCTTCAGCGGCAGATCACTGGAGTTGTACATCGCCCCCCACCAAGGTAAACGCATCTGCCCGCCATGAGTGTGGCCACTGAACATCACATCCGCCCCCAAGTCAGAGGCGGTCGGCAAGTAGGTTGGATAATGACTTAACAGTAACCGCAGGGCTGGAGTTCTGGCCGCAAACTCTTCCCGATGCTCGGGACCTTGGACATTGGACGTTGGGGACCTCTGTAAATCCCCTCTCCCCTTGGGAGAGGGTGGTCGAGTCTCCGAGGCCGGGTGAGGGCCGGTGAACGAAAAAGGCATGAAATAAGGTGGTTCCAAAAACGGCCACGCCCTCTCCGGAGGGAGAGGGGGTTTATCAGAGCACCTCCCATTGGACCTTGGCCCCCCTGACTTGGACCTTGGACGTTGGACGTTGGACCTTGGACGTTGGACGTTGGGGACCTCTGTAAATCCCCTCTCCCCTTGGGAGAGGGTGGTCGAGTCTCCGAGGCCGGGTGAAGGCCGGTGAACGAAAAAGGCATGAAATAAGGTGGTTCCAAAAAACGGCCACGCCCTCTCCCGGAGGGAGAGGGGGTTTATCAGATCGCCTCCTATTGAACTTTGGACCTTGGACCTTGGACCTACGCCCCCCTGCGCCATCGCACAAGCACTAGCTTCATGTTCAAGCAACCTCGCCGCATCAGGTCGGGTATGGCGATCACCCTCAAATCCCATGACTTGAATTTCCACCCCCGCAGGCTGCAACTGCATCACCTGATTATTGAGCCAATGAATCGGGGCATCGTGCAATTTACGACGCATGAGGATCGAATCATGGTTCCCGAACACACCGAAGACGCCCAGCCGTGATCGGACATTTTTTAATAATCGTCGCACCAGCTCATTGGCCACCGGTTCATCGCCGGGGTGGTTCATGTAATCGCCGGTGAAAAACACCAGATCCAAATCCGACATTTGCGCCAGTTCACTTGCCAGTTGTTCATGACGTGGACGCAGGCATGAGCAGTGCAAATCGGATATATGGGCGATACGCAAACCCTCCAGCGCAGAGGGGAGCCTGGGCAGGTGGAGCGTCACATCATGGCGCAGGCTTCGTGGCATCCGCTATAGTTCCGCTTGTCAGGGTGCAGGTAACGACTTAAAGTGTAATGGAAGCTGACGCAGCACGGGGTGATTTGTCCGGTGGAATTTACGTGTGTCGCAGGAATCGGTTTGCATACCCATGGCATCCGTAGTTAGGATCGTGTGATTAACCCACTCATCACGTGGCACGGAGTCTCATCATGGCCAAGATGTTTTACACGCTCGAAGAGACAGCCCAGACGCTGGGAATTGACGCCGATCAGGTCAAGGACCTGGCCACCAGCGGAAAACTGCAGCAGTTCCGGGACCGTGACAAACTCATGTTCAAGCGCGATCAGGTGGACAACCTGGTCGGCAAAGTTGGTGGCACAGGCGACAGCAGCAGTTCTGCCATCGGACTCTCAGCCGAAGGCCGCAAAGGCGATCCCCGTGAAGGCACGGGCATGAACGTCTTTGAAACAGGTGAAATCGAACCAGCGGACCCGATGGCACAGACACAGATCACCAAGACCGGCGGAGTACCGGAAGAAGGCGAAGTCACCCTCGAAATCGCTGGCTCAGGCAGCGGGCTGCTGGACCTGACCCGGGAAAGTGATGACACCAGCCTCGGCGCTGAATTGCTGGATGAAATCTACCCCGCCAAGGAAGGCGAAGCACAGCCCGGCGATTCCCTCATGGCTGCAGATGCGGGCGGCGGAGCCACGGGCGTACTCGAATCAGTGTTGGGAGGCGAAGGCCAACCGGGCAGTATCGCCGACCTCGGCGCTGGTGATGATGTCGGCACGGGCGCGGTGCCGATCACCGTCATGGCTCAGGAAGCCGACGACCCGGCTGGCAGCGGTATGTCGCTGGGGTTCCTCATCGGCGCAGCCGTGGCCATGGTCGTGCTGCTGATCATCGTGGCTAACAGCCTGACAGGCGTTCCCTCAGCCCTCATCAACACCATTGCCAAAAGCATGGGCACCCTGCTGCTTTACGCTGGCGCTCTGCTGCTGATGAGCATCATCCTCGGCCTGATCGGCTTTTTCATCGGCAAGGCGAAAGCCTGATGAATGGATCATGGATAATGGATGAAGGATAATGTTCTGAATCGTCGTTGAACTTGTCTTTGCTCTTACATTATCCATCTATCCATCACCCATTATCCATTGGTTCTTCAATGCTCACCCCCTACGGCAAACGTGAATGGCTTGTGATTTTGGGCTTGGCGCTAGCCGCATCGGCAGCGTGCGTGTTTATGCAATTGTGGTGGGGTGCTGGGGTGGTAATTGTTCTGACATTGGTGCTGCTTTCATTTTTTCGCGATCCGCCCCGACGGATTCCCACCGAGTCTGGGGCCATGGCCAGCCCTGCCGATGGCCTGATAAGCTCGATTCATGAAGTCCGTGATGAATCACCGCTTGGTGCGCCAGCCGTATGCATCCGCATTTTTCTTTCCGTATTGGATGTGCACGTCAACCGCATCCCATGTGATGGCCGCATCGTGAGCCTGACCCCCAAACCCGGTCGATATTTAAGTGCCTTGAACCCCCGCAGCGCTGAAGAAAATGAAACACTGACGCTGGTGATGCAGCACCCTACCGAACCTCGCCTCATAGCCGCAGTGCGCCAGGTGTCAGGTCTAATCGCCCGGCGAATCGTTTGTGCTGCCAAGGTCGGTGACAGCTTAAAGTGCGGTGAGCGCTACGGGATGATCAAATTCGGCTCCACCACCGAACTCTATCTGCCTCTGTCTTTGCAACCCAAGGTCCTAGTGCAAAAGGGTCAGCGTGTGTGGGGCGGTTCCACCATCCTTGCCACCGTCAGCAACATTCCACCGCAACGCTGAGAGAGCCTGATCCATTGATCTTTCACACCTGACCTTGCAGGTCCGCATTCTTCCACGTCTGACCTCGTGAGTCCGCATTCTTCCACACCTGACCTTGCGGGTCCGCGACCAAGGTCAGGATCACACCTCATCACGGCAACCTTGTTTGGTTATCATGCACCCGTGGCCAAAGCTGTCCGCATCAGTCTGGCGAACAAGTGTCAACTGCTCTTTGGTGCAGCGGTGGTGCTGATTCTCACTGCAGCATTGGCGGTGGTCTGGATCCGCATGCAGGTGCTGGTGGGCGAAGGTCACAAGGAAGCCGCACGCCGGTTGGCCAGCGCCTGGCTTAGTGGCAAAATCGATCTGGCCGAAGTATCGCTGGATCACATCTCCACCGGCACCACAGACAACCTCGATCAGGGCTTGCTGCTCACCCTCATCCGCAAGGACGAAATGGAACTTGCTGCCGCGCAGGACACCGTGCTGGCTGATGCCATCCAGAGCTTTCAAAGCAGTGCCGAGCGTCAGGAATATTTTGATGCCATGCCCGGCAGGCCGTTCTTCCGCTACATCCGCGCCATTCGCCGATCCGACCTTCCCCGTTTACGCACCGGCGAGCCACGCCGACTTTCACCCACGCTCGAATCCCCTGCGCTGGCCAATCCTTTGGAAATGGTACTGCTCCTGCAGATTCGTTCCGAGCAGGCTGAAAAACAACTCGCCCTCAACCGCATGTACATCGTCGCAGCCGGTCTGGTCGCCGGTCTGCTTGCCATCGGCGTGTTCTGGTTCATCACCATGCGCCTGATTCTTTCTCCCGTGCGAGTGCTGCGCGACACTGCTGAAAAATTTCTGAAGGCGATCTGAACATTCGCTCGGACATCAACACCGGCGATGAATTCGAGCAGATGTCCGACACCTTCAACCGCATGGTGCAGACGCTCAAGGAAAGCCAGGACCAGCTGCGCACTGTCAATAAAACCATGGACCTCAAGCTCGTTGAGCTTTCCCGTAGCAACGTGGCGCTGCACGAAACCAACAAAATTAAAAATGAGTTTCTTGCCAACGTATCGCACGAACTTCGTACCCCGCTGAATTCCATCGTGGGCTTTGCCGAGGTGCTCGAGGAAACGCTTCGTGAGCGCACCGGGCCGGTCGATGAAAAACGCAAACGCTACGTGGCCAACATCATCATCTCCAGCCGACATCTGCTGGACCTGATCAACGATCTGCTGGATCTGGCGAAGATTGAAGCCGGCCGCATGGACCTGCACATCGCCCCGATGAGCGTGGCCGACACGGTCGAGGGCCTTGTCACCCTGATGCGCCCGCAGACCGAACGTCGCAAAATCAAGGTCACCATCACCGTGCAGCCCAACCTGCCCATGGTGAAACCGATGCCGGAAAGTTTCAGCAGGTGCTCTTTAACTTTCTCTCCAACGCTGTGAAATTCACCCCCGAGGAAGGCACCATCAGCATCCATGCCCGGCTGCATCCCGCCGATGCCCAGCCAACCGACCCGGCGGCGCGATTGCGCATCGATGTGACCGACACCGGTCCGGGCATTGCTCCTGAAATGCAGGAAAAGATCTTCGAGAAGTTCACCCAGCTCGACTCCGCAGTAACCCGGGAGCATGGCGGTTCGGGCCTGGGCCTGGCTATCTGCAGAGAGCTTTCACGCCTGCTACAAGGCAAAATCGAAGTGGTCAGCGACATCGGCCGAGGTGCCACTTTTAGTTTGGTGATACCACTCAAACACGAATCCAAATCCGCACCGCTCATGCCCGGGTGATGATCAGGTTTGATTACTGCCCCAGCGCCCGCAGCACCACGGTGGCATACCCGCCACGGGGCAGGGTGAAACCTACCCAGCGCATTTTGCGTCCCGATGTCATGGAATCGTTTTCCACCGGCCCCAACCTGAATTCACCTGCCTGCATGAATAACTGCCGGGGTGATTCCCCGAAGAACGGCCTGCGCAGCCCCGGTAATCGTAACTGGCGCAAACTATTCAAACCTTCTTCACGCAACACCTTTTCCGCTGCCTTGCGCCAAGGTTCTGCCATCTGCGTCCCACGCCCGGGCAATGGCAAATCCAGCGTCAGCAGTGGGTCCGGCACATCCTTGAGGGGCATAAACAACATCGCCCCGAACGCATCCTCCACTTCATAACCCAGCTTAGGGCAGCGTTCTTCCAATAGCAGGCGGGCCATGCGATTCCATAAATACGATTGATAGGAATACACACACATTTGCTGCGTGAAATAAGGAAGTGCAGCAAATGCCTCCATCCCCTTCTCCCGGGTTTTTAGCCAGCACTTCCACCGCCCGGCGATCGGCACAGCGAGGCAATCGCGGCAATACTTTGACGAAGTCACCCCAGCCTTGTGCCAGCGTCCGACGAAACTCTCTGAGCGATTGCTTATCCGTGCGCGAGGGTGTGGCGATGAGCAGTTTCAAAGCTCCCAGATAGTCACCGCGCAATAAAAGTGGGGCCGCAAAACCCTGTTGATGACGGGCTGAGCCGAAGCGCTGATCACCGAAGTAATTGACGATGAAAAGTGTACGTTTGTCCGCAGGCATCAATTGTCGTGCATAGCCATCCATTTGACTGGCCCTGGCAGGGGCTAGATCACGCACCACCAGTTTGAACCGGTTGCCGGCCACCATGTCCGCATCAAGCTGATGATTCAACCAGCCGATGCGTCGCGCCTCCCAATTACCTTTACCCACGGTGACGGGGGCTTTGAGCAGTCGGGCGGTGACATATTGTGAAGTGACAGCGTGTTTATCTTTAAGGCCCACAAACGCAAGGTCCGAAGGGTTGATCCGCAGCTCCCTTGCCAAGTCGGAAATCGCATCGGGGGTGTTGGTACTTTTTTTATGCAGTTCGTATAAAGCAAAAGGCCCCTGATCCTGCCGCACGATAGCGGAGGCGGCTGAAGTGAGCATTTCCTCAACAATAAAATCTTCCGGCTGGCGACGTATGGTCATAAGGATAATTCACCATGTGATTATAACCGTGGCTACTGCGCGTGATGAGTGTATCAGAGGACCAGTTACACCAGTGGATATTCGATAAAACCGGAGGGCTGAAATGTCCTATAGCAGGTGTAAACCCTCAAGTGGACGACACATCGGAACGATGAATGGATGGGGCAATGAGTTTGCATGGGCCGTGCGAAAGTAGCATGGGGTGGGACACATAGGGTTGTTCCATGACACTCCGGCCAGGGTCCGCGCAGTTTCGCACTCGCCTGTTGATGTTGCTCGTGGGCATCACCCTTTTGGCTGTGCTTTTGTCATATTTTGCCGTTAACCGGACAAGTCGAAACTTACACAAAGCCTTGCTGGAACAGGCACGGGTTGCAGCATTGTCGATTGATCCTGAACAGCTTCAGGATTTTCATTATTCTGCGCATAATCTTGAGCACCCGTCTTATCACCGTATCAGAGAACAAATGGCAGGAATACGAGCCGCCAACACCAAGTTCAAGTCAGTACATTTGATCTGTCGACAGCCCGATGGTCGTTTGCGCATCCATTCGGACAACGATTCGGGAGATGCCGCTGAGAACTCAACTATGCTCAAGCCGTCGAGCGAATCGTGTTCAGCAGCTCTGGCATCGGTTCTGGATGACGGGGTTGAACATGTCGTAGGACCGGTGCATGGTCCTAATGAGAGCCGGTTTAGTGCGTTAGTACCGGTGAGGGATCAGGCCAATCAATTGTCGGGGAAGGTCACCCTGAAGGATGCCATAAAGCTGGTGGATAGTGCGGAGGCCTTTTACAAAGAGCATGGCAGGGCCCGATTTCTGGAAGAGTGCAACAAGGCAGATGGCCGGTTTCGCGCTGGCAGCCTCTATGCCTTTGCATATGACCAAGACATGACAATGCAGGCTCATCCGGTGAAGCCGGAGCTCGTGGGTAAAAATCTGCTTAATGAAAAAGACTGGAGCGGGGGTAAATTTTTCCGACGTGAGATTCAGACCACAGCCAGAGAGAATGGCAGCGGTTGGGTGGATTATCAGTATGAAAACCCCGCAAACGGACTCATCACCGCTAAAACAACATATGTCCGTAAAGTGGATGATCTGATCATCTGCGCCGGCGCTTACAAGGGGTCAGGGAAGGTACTGTCTGTTTTACGGCTGGATGTGAATGCACACGACTGGTACGGGGAGGTGGCGGCACATTCGGCCTTCTCCGTGGGTTTGGTCCTGGTGCTGTTGCTTGTGGTTATGCTTGGCATGGTGGCATTAATGTTCGGTCTGCTGCAACGCAATGATGCCGAACTGGTCCGACAGCAGCAGCACACGGTGGAGAGCGAAGCACGATACAAAATGCTGGCCCAGCATAGCCGCACCATCACCTGGGAAGTCGATCACAACGCCCGGTATGTGTATATCAGTCATGTGGCAGAACAGATCCTTGGCTATCGCGTCCGGGACCTTGTCGGCAAGAAATTGTTTGAAGATCTGCATCCCGCAGATGATCGGCAATGCCTTTCCGAGCAGCTTGCCTCTCTTTTAAGGGACAAGGTCTCTTTCACCAATCTGGAACACAAGGTGGTCACTGCCGATGGGCAAATCATCTGGATGGTAAGCAACGGTATCCCGTTGCTGCGTGAGGATGGCAGTCTGCGCGGTTTTCAGGGCAGTGACACCGACATTACCCAGCGCAAGCTTGTCGAGGAAAAAGGTCCGCATGGAGCAGGCCAATCTGCACGCCATGTTCGCCTCGG
>JAAUTM010000013.1 GCA_012031455.1 Phycisphaerales bacterium | reverse complement strand
TGGATTCAACGGCTGCGTCGATCACCTGCACCGTGCCTTCGCACCGGCTGGATGTACATAAGGAAATCGACCTCGTGGAAGAGGTGGCCCGCTTGGCGGGGTACGACCGGTTGCCCGTGCGCGAACATTTGACGGTGACAGTGCGACGCGAACAGGTGCAGGTGACAGCCTGGGCATTGATGCGGGAGATGCTCAACGCCCATGGGTATCACGAAACCATCAACTTCAGTTTTGTGCAGCCGGTACATGGCCAGCCGTTTGTGCCTCATGATGCGCAGGCGTGATGATGGACGATGAACGACGAAAAAAGGAGCCGATGCTTCGGCCTTCACTATTACCGAGCCTGCTGGTTTGCCGCAAGGCCAATCAGGATGCTGGAAACAATCATGTGCGGGTGTATGAAAACGCAGCAGCATGGTTGCGTCGTCAGAGTATGATTGAGGAACGCAGACTTTTGGGGATTTACGCTGATGCGGTCATGACCGTGGTAATCAAATCACTGCGGTGGAGTCGGCCCTGCGCGATTTGCGTGGCGTGCTGGTGGAGGTACTTGAACGGCTATCACCGGGCAAGGTGATTTTCAAACCGGTCGAATTGCCTTGGGTAACAACAGGGGCACAGGTGTGGCTGGAGGATCGGCTTTTGGGCTGGTGCGGGCAGCTTGCGCCCAGTTTGCAGCAGTTGTTTGAGTTGCAGGGGCCGGGCGTGATTGCGGAACTTGAACTGGTGCCGATGTTGACGGATTACCCCCCGCAGCGCCAGGTGCAGCCGATGGCCGGGTTCCCCGGAATTGAACGCGACCTTTCCATTGTGGTGGATGAAAGCGTGAGTTGGGCGCAGGTGCAGGCGGTGGTGGGAGCGGTCAGACCTGCTATGCTTGAAGCACTGGAATTCGTCACCACCTACCGAGGCAAGCCGATTCCTGCGGGGAAAAGAGTGTCAGCCTGCGGATGCGTTTCCGGGATGCCCGCACCACTCTCCGACATGAACAGGTGGACCCGCAGGTTGCAGCAGTGCTCCAAGCGATGACCTCACAACTGGGTGCTGAGCTTCGCAAGTGACAGGGGTGTGAGATTCATCATTGAAAGAATGACACCATGAAATTACTGGATGAATTGCGGGTGGTATTGGTCGGTTGCGGGGGCATGGCCAACGCCTGGGTGCAAAACACACTGGCTTTGGCTGGGCAGAATGTCAGACTAGTAGGCTTGGTTGATATTCGCCGTGAGGCTGCCATCGCCAAGGCACAAAAATATCAACTGCCTGAAACCTTGGTTTTCAACAGCCTCAGGGAAGCAGTCAAAGCCACCGATGCCAACGTGGTGTTTGATGTGACCATTCCGCAGGCTCATGAACAGGTCACGCTGGAAGCGCTGTCGCTGGGCTGTCATGTGCTGGGTGAAAAACCCATGAGTGAGACCATGGACAAGGCCCGGCGGATGGTCGCTGCCGCGCGGGATGCCGATCGACTTTATGCCGTGACCCAGACCCGCAGGCCGGATGCCAGTGTGCTGGCGGTGGTCGATTTTCTGGCCACCGGCAAACTCGGCCCGGTGGAGGAGATTCACAGCGACTTTTACATCGGTGCCCACTTCGGCGGGTTCCGCGATGAAATGGATGAAGTACTGCTGGTGGATATGGCGATTCACACTTTCGACAACGCCCGGCAGATCGGATGCTGCGACCCGGTGAGTGTGTATTGTCACTCATGGAATCCGCCCCATTCCTGGTACAAGGGCAATGCCTCCGCTCTGGCGATTTTGAAATGAAAGATGCCGCAGGCCAGCCAATCATTTACACCTACCGAGGCTCATGGTGCAACGAAGGATACATGACCCAGTGGAACGCCGACTGGCGCATCACCGGTGCTCAGGGCACCTTGCGCTGGGATGGTGGCGAGGGTATCCATTGTCAGGTGATCAAGCCGGCAGGCACCCATGGTTTTAACAGTGAAATGGAAGAAGTTTCGGTGCCTCGTTTGTCGCGGCCCTTCACGGGTCATGCGGCCATGATCCGCAACTTCGTGGATGCCTTGCAGAAGGGCGAAAAACTCATCTGCCCCTGTGATGACAACATCAAAAGCCTGGCGATGGTGCTGGCAGCAGTGCAAAGCGCCAAAACAGGTCAAAAATCCCCGTGACTTGGTGAAGCAGGGGGAAACTCAAACTCATTGATGATCTCTGGGATTGGCCACACACGCGACCGCCACATGAATTGACTCAGCGCCGCGTTCCTGCAGCAATCGGGCACACTGACTGAGGGTGGCCCCGGAGGTTTTCACATCATCCACCAGCCAGATATGCCAGCCTCGCAGGTCATAGGGCAAGGCTTTCATGCAGTGGCGCACATTCTCACGCCGGGCTGCGGGGGCAACATGGGTTTGCGAAGGTCGATGCACATGGCGGACCAGTAAATCCAGCATTGGCCAGGGCCGGTGTTCGCAGATGCCCCGGGCTATCAACATGGCCTGGTTATAGTGCCGGATCCAGCGCCGCCTCCAGTGCATGGGTACGGGACAGATCGCCGTCATCCGGTCATCAGGGAAGGCGGCATCGCCTCTGCCAATTGCCTGCCCCAGCCACTGACCCCAGTGCCATTGCCGATGATATTTCAAGGCGAGTACCCAATCTTTCAAAGGCGATTCGTACGCGCCCAGTCGAACCAGTTGTTGCCAGGGGATGGCCGTATCCATGCAGGTCGAGCAGCCTTTCACGCTCGCCCCATGGGGGCCGATGGTGCAGCCACAACGGGAACAATAATCACCGGCCGGTTTGGTTGCCAGTCTGTTGCTGACTGCTCGTTCAGAGCAACATCAATGTAATAAGGATGCAAGGCATCCAGGCCCAGTCGGAGATGGTTCCCCAACCAATGCGAGCAGTCTGCCAGGGCTTGAATTGATCGTGCCATGAATCGCTCACTGAATCCGGCTAAAATTGGGTACCGGATATACTCACACCATGACCACCCCATCGACCTTCAGCAAGCACACCGATGACCCTGTTCGCGGATTGTATCCGGCTCAGGTGGAAATCAGTCGGCCCATCTGCCGGGAACATTATTTATTAAGGTTGCGCACGCACGGGCGATTTCCCGCATCTTCACCGGGGCAGTTTATTCAACTGGGTTGTCGTCCGGTGGCAGATGCGATGGCTACGGATGCGTTAATGGGCGGTGAATGGGACTGGGTGCCCGGCAGCTTGCCGCAGGTCAGGCAGGTGGATGTGTGTGAGCGATTGGCGGTCCTTCGCAAACCGTTTTCACTGGCGGGGCGTGGCGATGATGCGCAGGGATCATGGTTGGAAATTGTGCATCGGGTGGTGGGTGCGGGTACAAGCTGGCTGGCTCAACTCAAGACTGGTGATGCGGTGGATTTGATCGGTCCGCTGGGGAACCGTTTTGAATTATCCGCAGGGAAGTCGCTGGGTTTACTGGTAGGGGGAGGCGTGGGTTTGCCCCCGATGTTTTACCTGGCGCAGGCCCTTAATCAGGCGAACTGGCGGGCCAAGGCGTTTGTCGGGGCGATGACGCGCGACCTGCTGGCGGTGGACTGGACCGATGAGTTGGCGCCACGACCAAAGCAATTTACCCAGTATGGTGTTGAATCGGTGATCACGACCAACGATGGCTCGCTGGGGATCAAGGGTTTGATTACCACGGGCTTGGAGCAGGTGCTTTCCGGGCTCAGCCCTGAGGATGCGGAGCAAGCGGTGGTTTTCACCTGTGGCCCGCACGCCATGATGCACGCCGTAGCCAGACTTGCACAAACCACGGGGTGGATTGTCAGGTGTGCCTGGAACAGGCGATGGCCTGCGGCATGGGGACTTGCCAGTCATGCATTGTCAAAATCGAGGATACGATCAAGCCTCAGGCACATACTGAGGATGGCAGACCCTGGCGCTATAAACTCGCCTGCACCGATGGCCCGGTGTTCAAATCGCAGCAGGTGGTGTGGTGAAGATTGATAGATGGATTAGCCGCAAATTTACTGAATCAGAGTTTATTTATTATGATCTACATTTGAGACTTGCACTCTCTGTTGCATGAAGTCAGAAGTAAAGTGATTCAGGCTTTTTGCCAGCAGATCCCAGCCCTTATCCGCTTGAAACAGAATCACCATCTCACCAATTTTGGTAATACATACCTCGTCGGAATCGAAACGGTATTCCTTGGGAATTCGTACAGTTTGGCTGCGTCCTGCGTTGATTAGTTTTACAGTGGCCTTGGTTGGAGTATTCATAGCGTGAACATATCACAACCGGGATTGGTGCGGCCAAAGATGTAATTTCACACCCGGTCCTTGGGTGTGTAAGGGCGGATCACCTGAAAAGCACGGTGGCCCTTGTGCTGGCCGAGGGAGCCGATGTATTTACGGCGTACACCGATCATCATCGACAGCGGAGCTGATGCGGGTTTTCCGTGGTGATCACATCCCCGACTTGCAAACGAATCAGATCATCGAGTTTGATCGAGGTGTCAGCCAGAACCGCCGTCAGGGTGAGTTTGGCGCTTTCCAGTTTGTCGGCCACGCGCTTGCGAAGCTGATCATCCCGCCGACCACGTTTGTATTGTGCCCAGGTCTGGTTGGAGAGCTTTTCGATCACCGGCTCAATGACGTTGTAGGGAATGCACAGGCTCATGGTGCCTGCCCTGCCGCCCATCTTCATTTCATATCCGACCACCACCACCACCTCGTTGGGCGGGACGATCTGCACCAGTTGCGGGTTGCTTTCGGTTTCCACCAGCTTGAAAGTCAGCGGGAGGATATTACTCCAGGCATCCCGCAGTGAACTCATCGCCCGGTCGATGATTTTCTGCACCAGGCGCAGTTCGATGGCGGTCAGCGGACGCTGGGGGATGAACAGGTCGGCATTGGAGCCACCCAGCAGCCGATCGATCACCGGGTAGATGATCAGCGGGCTGATTTCCAGGCACATGTTGCCATCCAGCGGCTCGGCGGTCAGCAGGTTGAAACAAGTCGGGTTGGGCAGCGAATGGGTGAACTCACTGAAAGTCATCTGCTCGATGTTGGCGACTTTTACCTCGATGATCGTGCGCAGAAACCCTGACAACGCAGCCCCGAAGTTGCGGGCAAAACCATCGTGCAGGTTTTCCAACGCTCGCATCTGGTCCTTGGACACACGCTCCGGGCGTTTGAAGTCATAAGGCTTGATTTCAATATCGCCCAGGTTGCCTGCATGACGACGTGAGAAAATACGCGAGGTCGGCCCAGCCTCCGCAACCGGAGCCTGCCCGGTGTCCACTGCTGCCAGCAGCGCATCAACTTCGGATTGGTCAAGAAGTTCAGCCATGGTTATTCAGAAGTGGCCAAGGGGCCGGGTGGTCCAGTGGCCAAGTGTAAGAAATCCAGCGGATGTTACGAATTCTGTTTCGTTCATCAATTCATCCCGCGATCATGGTGATTGGGATGCTGATCTTCATAGGGCCTGTTTTGGTGTGAACGCAACGGGTGGCACGATCCACCAGCATTATTATCGGGCGAATCGGGAGCCTTCCTTCAAACCAGACAGCCTCACAAGGCGTAAGATCAACGTATGCGTAACAAATTTCCATGGCTGATGAGCGTGATCTGCCTGCTGATGGTGATTCCATGGGATCAGTTGTCCGGGGTCAAACCCAGGGTCCTTCCAGTTCATTGGATGTGACCCAGGTATCGCTGCGCTGGACCAGTCCCAAAGCCCATGCGGGGGATCAACGATTGCTGGCGGTGACGTTCGAGCTTAAGCCCAACTGGCACATCTATGCCGACCCCGTGCAGGCTCAGGTGTTCACCGATTTCACCATCATTCCCACAGTTATCGAAGTCACCGAGGCGGCCAGTGGTTTGCTTTTTGAAAGAGCACGCTTCCCCCGCTCGGTTGGATTGAAGGTGGAAGCTTCCAGGCAGCTTGTCCCGGTGTTCAAGGAGAGCATCACAGCCATCGTCCCGGTACGGGTGGCAGCGGATGCAACACCGGGCAAGTACAAGGCTCAGGTGACGGTGAGTTTTCAAGCCTGTGATGATCTGCGCTGTTTGTTTCCCAACGACATCAAGCTCCCGGTGGAATTGGAAGTGGTGTCCGAAGATCAACCGGTCGGCGCTGAGGATGCGACCCTTCAAACCCTCAATACCGAGTTGCACACGCTTCCACACAATGGCGTAGCGGCAGTGGTGGCCGGGGGGCAAGTTGATCAGGGCATCGTACGCTTTGATGTGTTTGGCTATGGTTTCAGTATTGATTCCCGGGGCGGGCTGGGTTTGATACTGATGATGTTCACGGCTGCGGTGGGCGGGGCCTTGCTCAATTTCACCCCGTGCGTGCTGCCGGTGATCCCGCTTAAGATCATGGGTCTGGCGCAGGCCGGTCACACCCGTGGCAAAACTTTTGCGCTGGGTGTTTCCATGTCGCTGGGTGTGATTGGATTCTGGCTTTTGCTGGGCGGAGCGATTGCAGGTTCGGTGGCACTGGTGAATGCAGGCTTCGGGAAGGAAAGCGGATTTCAGGGGATTTCCGCAGCCAACCAGTTGTTTCAATATCCGTGGGTGACGATCACACTGGGCATCATCATCGCTGTGATGGCGGTGGGCATGTGCGGCCTGTTCACCTTGCAACCTCCGCAATGGGTGTACCGCTTTCGCCCCAAACAGGATTCGCACACGGGATCCATGGGTTTCGGGGTCATGACGGCAGTGCTGTCCACACCATGCACGGCACCGTTCATGGGTGCTGCTGCAGCATGGGCTGCGACACAATCCCCTGGTATCACACTGCTGGTGTTTGCCACCATTGGGTTGGGCATGGCCATCCCCTACCTGGTGTTGTCAGCGTTCCCGAAACTGGTGCATCGTATGCCTCGCACCGGGCCGGCCAGTGAACTCATCAAACAATTGATGGGCATATTGATTCTTGCAGCGGCGATATATTTCATTGGTAGTGGAGTCAGCGGCTTATTAGCCGAGTCTGGCAAAGCTCCTTCTGTCTTCTATTGGTGGATCGTTATGACAATCGTGGCTGGTGCTGGTGTCTGGGCGGCAGCGCGTGTTTGGCAGATCAGCCAATCGCCAACGCCAAAAGGTGTCATGCTTGTTGTATCTGGAATGATGATACTTGGTAGTTTCTGGATGGCTGAAAGATTAACATCACCATCCTTGATCGACTGGGTTTATTACACCCCTGAGAAACTTGCCGAGGTTCGCCGGGAGAACAAGGTGGTGGTACTGGAGTTCACTGCGGAGTGGTGTTTGAACTGCAAGGCGTTGGAGCAGGCGGTGCTGAGCAATGGGCGTGTGGTCAAGGCCATGAACCAGCCGGGGGTGGTGCCGGTGAAAGTGGACCTCACTGGAGGCAACGCACAAGGGACGAATCTGCTGCGTGAAACCGGGCGGATTACGATTCCCTGGCTGGTGGTGCAACGGGCGGATGGTACGACGGTCTTTGCCAATGAAGCTTACACAGTGGATCAGGTGGTGGAGGGCGGTGGAGGAGGCGATGCGGTGAGTCTTGGTATTTTTTCCCAGACCCAGGCATGGCCATGCCTGGGCTTTGACAGACGGATTACATCTAGGCTTTGATAGACGGATTACATCTGGGCGTTGATGGATGAAGTAAGATCGGGGCTTTGCACTGGGGAACCTGATGATGAATTTACATGCGAAGCTGCAGCATATGGGCTTGGTGATTCCTGCGGCACCCAAACCGGTGGCATCGTATGTACCAGCGGTGCGCAGTGGTCATCTGCTATATGTCAGCGGGCAATTGCCGATGGTGGATGGCAAGCTCCTGCACGTGGGTCGGGTGCCGACGCAGGTGAATCTGGAACAGGCGCAGCAGGCGGCCAAGCAGTGTGTTCTCAACGCCCTGGCGATTGTGAATGATCACCTGCAAGGGGATTGGTCGCACTTTGATCGCATCGTTCGCCTTGGTGCTTTCGTAGCCAGTGCGGACGATTTCACCGGGCAACCTCAAGTTGCCAACGGGGCCAGTGATTTATTGGTGGCGATCTTCGGGGATCAAGGTCGGCATGCCCGAGCCGCAGTGGGGGTCAATGTTTTACCACTCAACGCCCCGGTGGAAGTGGAATTATTGTTGGCTTTGCAAAGCTGAGCCAGCCCCATTTATGCAGCCTGTGCCAGATGTCTTTGGATTTCTGCCCTGTGTAGTTCAAAGCCCAAAGCTGACCACCAGCGATCCTCCCACACCTCTTGCGAAGTTGTAAGCAGCGTGCTTGCCGACGCCTGCTGAGGCTGGGGCAGATAAACTACCCGCTTGAGCCACCATTCCCTGAGTGTCACCTGGTCCTGGATTGGCTCGGTGGAGATCAGATAATCACTGTGGTCGAGGGTGGCCTTCAATTTCTGAGCGTTGATCAATCTGGCGGATTGACCCAGATCGCAGACCCTCCGATGGGCCGGGGGAATGTAACCAAGCAGTGCCAGATCAGGGTGGGTGGTCACGACCACTGCTGCGGTCTGCGACCAATGCTGTTCCTGCAGCATGGTGGTGAATCTGCGTATCAGGATGCGTCCGGGGCCGGTCCAGGCGATTTTCTGAACTGGACGTAATTGCTCGATGAAACTCGACGGTTGCACCCACATGCGATGGGCCACGTGATGTGCCTTGCGATACGTTTCCCAGTGCACCGGCCCCTGCGTCAAGCTGAACAAATCCACCCGACAGCGCCGGGCCAGCATCGTCAGCAACTGCCAGGTTCGCCGGGCTTCTGCCGAGCCGGTGGCATCCGGCAGACGATGACTGATGAGCACCGCCAGGTTATTTGACGAATCCAGCTTCACCAACACCACTCCCTTGGTTGGAAAGTTTCTCCCCGACCGCCTGTGCCGCTTTCTCCCGATTGGCCCCTCGGCGCCACTCCGCCCCGATGCCCCCATCAAGTTCCCCCGTTCACGTTCCCCCGGTCTTTCCGGGCGCTCCTGCTTTCCATAGCAGGATTACCCGAATCCCAGAACCCTACCCAACCCGATCCTTCCAGCTGGGCAACGTCGGCTCCGACCGACGTTACCCTGATGCGCACATCATTCCCTCCGGCTTTCACCCGCCGCCCCGTTTTACGCTGCTTTGTTTTTCTGGCGATAGCGATACCGATAGCGGTAGCGATACCCGTACTTGTGGTAATACCCGCTGCGGCCTCGTGTCGATCCGTAGCGATGATGCCGCCGATGGGAGCGTTGTAGTTTTGCAGCACCCGTACCGCCTGTTGAAACAGTGGTTTGGGCGTGCGGTCCATGCGGACGATCAGCATCACCTCGTCACTCAACGCTCCGAGGATGCCGGCATCGGCCAGTTCAACAACTGGCGGGGTGTCGATGATGACATGGTCATACATCCTCCTCAGCCGGGGAATCAGGTTCGCACTGTTATTGCCGCTGAGAAGTTGCACCGCCTGATCGTGAGCACAATGCCCCGCCGGTAGCACATGCAACGCACTTTCACCCACCCGATGGATTGACTCGGACAGGGTCGCCTTGTCCTCCAGTACATCCGTCAGCCCCTTGGACTCATCCAGGCCCAGCAGGTTGGCGAACTGGGGCAGACGCAGGTCGGCTTCCACCACGATCACCCGGCGATTGCGCAGCTCAGCGAAAATCAGTCCCAGATTCAGACTGGTAATGGTTTTGCCTTCCTGCGGGGTGCCGCTGGTGATGGTGTGGACCAGATGCCGGCGATTCTGCCACCGGGCAAGGATGCTGGTACGGATGGAGCGATATTCTTCGGCCATGACACTGGTGGGGTCCAGCAGGCCGACCAGTCGCCCATCAACCCTGGTCAGATCGGTCTGATGTATTGAAGGTGTGGGCAAACCTTCGGTCTGTCCGCCGCCAGCGATGCCCAGGCTTGCTACTACCTGGTTTTCGACGGGGCTCTCCGCAGTGGCCCCGCGCAGTTTGAGCGTTTCACCGGGTACCGCATTCCATGACCCTGTCGCAGTGACGGGTGGCACGGGGGTATCCTTCCCCAGAGCGCTTGTATCGGGCGCGGGGGTCTGGGTGTTGCCAACCGGGCGGACCGCATTGGCCTCGCCTCGTTTGGCACGATCCATGGCTTCTGATAGGTGTCCCATCACATTCCTCCCGCAAGGCGTAATGACCCGGTGTTGCGTTGTGGTGCCGCCGATTGCGCAGGCCAGGGGTCATCGGCGAAGTTCGGTACCATGTCCTCGATCCCGCGTTTGACGATGGCAGGAGTAATCTGCTCCTCCTGTCGGACAAATCCCAGAAGCAGGCAGTTGTCGCAGACCGCATTGATCAGCCGGGGAATCCCCGCCGTGAATCTGTGAACTTCCGCCACCGCTTCAGGACTGAAGCTGACCTTCACCTCGTTGGGATCCAGACTGGCAGCCGCAGCCGGTGATGGATGTAATCCCCGACTTCCTGCCGGGAAAGTGGACGAAGCTGTTTAGCGAGCACCACCCGCTGTCGCAGTTCCGCCAGTTTGCTGCTGCGGAATCGATCCCGCAGTTCAGGCTGACCGATCAGTACGATCTGTACCAGTTTTTCCGCAGTGGTATCGAAGTTAGACAGCAGCCGGAGCTCTTCGAGTGTCTCATCCAGCAAGGTCTGGGCTTCATCCACCAGCAGCACCACAGGCCGGCCCTGATAAAGCTGATCCAGCAGTTTCTGCCTGAGTTTTTCCAGCATTCGGGCGTGATCGTCATCGGCCTCGACCGCCAGTTCCAGGTGACGCATGATCTGCTTGATCAGGCTCTGGCCGGTGTCGTGACCATGCAACACCTGAATGATGTGCGTTTTGTCAGAGCAGTTCTGGATCATGGTGCGGGCCACGGTGGTTTTGCCCGAACCGATATCCCCGGTCACCAGGGCAAAGCCCTTGCGCATGCGGATGACATACTCGATCGCAGCCAGGGCTTCGCGGTGATTCTCACTGGCGAAGAAAAAGCGCGGATCGGGTGTGTTCTCAAAAGGCAGAACCTGCAATTTGTAGAAATCGTGATACATGATGCCTCCATTACCATCCCACCCCTCACCAGCGACACACTCTGCGACACACGATGCAACTCTCTTTGCGACTTACTTTGGACCCATCATGGTTGCGTATTCGAACCGGTTACTTTGCCCATCAGATACTGC
>JAAUTM010000012.1 GCA_012031455.1 Phycisphaerales bacterium | reverse complement strand
CCGCAGTCGTGCGTTCGAATCGCACCGGCTCGCATTCAAACCCTGTTAACCCCCTGGAAGGAAGTGGTCAAGTGGCGGAGAAATCACCCATCGGCATCGGCATGATCGGCTGCGGGACCGTCGGCTCGGGGCGTGGTCAAAACTGCTGCTCGAACAAAGCGACCTTTACGCAAAACGTCTGGGTCGGAGATTGGAATTACGCCGGGTGTTGGTACGTGAAAAGGATTTGCACTATCGCACCGAGCAAGTGCCCAAAGCTGCACTGACCACCGATGCCGAGGTATTTTTTGCCACCCCGGACATGCCGATCATGATCGAGCTGGGCGGTGGTCGCGGAGCCATCAGCCAGTTTGTCCGTCGAGCGATTGGGATGGGTAAACATGTGGTCACTGCCAACAAGGCACTGGTTTCCGCAGAGGGACCGGAGCTTCTCGCTCTGGCACGCAAACACAATGTGGCCCTGGCGTTCGAGGCTTCCTGCTGCGGGGGTATCCCGGTCATCAATGCTCTGAACTTCGGGCTGATGGCCAACGATATTCGTGCGCTCTACGGCATCCTCAACGGAACCTGCAACTACATCCTCACGGAAATGACCTGTGCGGGTAAGTCGTATGCCACCGCCTTGAGTGAAGCCCAACAAAAGGGTTACGCCGAGGCCGATCCAACGCTGGATGTGTCAGGCCGCGATGCAGCCCACAAGCTGGCGATTCTCGCAGCACTTGCCTTTGGAGTGCAGGTGACTGAAGACAAGGTTCGCTCCACCGGCATCGATGAGCTCGACCTTGCGGATGTGCAGTTTGGCATGGAACTGGGCTACACGATCAAACTGCTGGGCATTGCTGAGAATGTCCCGGGCAAGGGATTGCTGCTTTCAGTGCAGCCTTGTTTTGTGCATCAGAAAGAACTCATCGCTCAGGTGCAGGGATCGTTCAACGCACTCTCCGTATTCGGGCATGCGGTAGGGCACACGCTTTCGTATGGGCGGGGTGCGGGTCAGATGCCCACTGCCAGCGCGGTGCTGGCCGATGTGCTCAACATTGCTGCGGGCTGGTATCCACAGGCGTTTACGGGCATGAACCTCTGGCCGGATACTCAGCCGATGGCCGTTATCGTGGACCCGGATGATCTGGTAAGCCGGTTTTATGTACGCATCAAGGCGCTAGATAAACCCGGCACCATGGCCAGGGTGACAGCCGTGCTGGGCGAAGCAGGGATCAGCTTGTCGGCAGTGCGGCAGCATGAAGTGGCGGCTGACAGTTTCGTGCCCGTGGTGGTCACCACCCATGCAGCTCGTTACGGTGCATTGCGGTCAGCGCTGGCCGCCATCGCAAAACTGGATGTTATTGAGGGCCAGCCCGTGTGCATCCGCATTGTCGATATGCCAGTGGGCTAACGGGAAGAAGAAATGGATAATGGATGATGGATAATGGATGATGTTAAATCGTGCAGATGATCGCATGGTTCGTACATTATCCTTAATCCATTATCCTTGATACATGCCTTTCAAACGTTCGAGAATCACCGTGAGGTTGGCGGCAAGCTGGCCGTTGGTCATGACAAAGTCCGCCCCGGCGGTGCGTGCGGCTGCAAGTTCCTGATTGTTGAGATGCCCCCCGAATGCGACAACCGGCAGTTGCGCATCAAACGCCTTGGTGTGCTGAATCATTTGCATAGCAATGTCGCCCATGGCCAGATCAATGATCACCCCGGTGACCGGGTCGCAGCCCTTGCCATCATCGAACCTTTCAAGCCGATGGCGCAGCATGTCGATATCACGAGCCGGGCGATTGACCAGGTTCATCGACCGGGCAGCGCTGGTGATTTTGGAGGCAAACATCAGGTCGGCACAGGCATAAACAATCATGCGTTATGATAGGCGACAGAAAGACACCCACACCAAATCGGTGTGGACTTTGATAACAACCGTCACACCATTTTCGGTGTGGGCATTGATGGGAGAACTCATGCTCAAGCTCAGCGAACATCGTATTTGCGTCACCGGTGGAGCCGGGTTTTTAGGTCGGGCGGTATTGGCGGCACTGGATAAACGTGGTTGCAACCATGTCACCGTGCCACGCAGCAGGGATTACGACCTCACTACCGAAGCCGGGGTGGTGAAAATGTACGACCAGCTCAAGCCGGAGGTGGTGATTCATCTGGCGGCTGTGGTCGGCGGGATCGGTGCCAATCGTCTGCACCCGGGCAAGTTTTTCCACGCCAACATGGCCATGGGCCTGCACCTGATCGAACAGGCACGTTTACGCGGCCTGCGTAAATTTTTACAGACGGGCACGGTATGTGCCTACCCCAAATTCACCCCCGTGCCTTTCAAAGAAGATGATCTGTGGAACGGGTACCCCGAGGAAACCAACGCACCCTATGGTGTGGCGAAAAAAAGCTCTCTTTGTAATGCTCGATGGTTACCAACGCGAGTATGGATTGGCTTCCAGCGTGGTGGTGCCGGTGAACCTTTATGGCCCGTGGGATAATTTTGATCCTGAAAGTTCACATGTCATCCCGGCCTTGATTCGCAAGTGCGAAGAAGCACGGGTGCGCGGTGATGACAAGATCGTGTGCTGGGGGACAGGCTCGGCTTCGCGTGATTTTTATATGTCGATGATGCGGCTGAGGGCATCGTGCGGGCGGCCGAAGTGATGGAAGTGCCCGACCCCATCAACCTAGGCACCAGCAGCGAAATCAAAATCAAAGACCTTGTCGAACTGATCGCACGTCTGTGTGATTTTAAAGGGAGCATTGAGTGGGATGCCACCAAACCCGATGGCCAGCCAAGGCGCTGCCTGGATACCGGCAAGGCAGAGAAACTGCTGAATTGGAAAGCTCAGGTCAGTTTTGAACAGGGCCTGCGCAACACCATCAGCTGGTGGCGGGAACATGGGGTCAAATGAGCAGGGTTGATTGGTTCATCATTTAGCGGCATAGCGTAAGCACGATGCATGTTGGGTCGGTGTGGTTGCTTCACCACTTCCCTAATGCACACCCTTTTCAGCCAGCCAGCGTTCCGCATCGATGGCAGCCTTGCAGCCCATCCCTGCCGCGCTGATCGCCTGCCGGTACACCTGATCCGCCACATCCCCTGCTGCAAACACGCCCGGCAGGTTGGTAAAAGTTCGAAAACCATCACTCAGACGAATGTAGCCCTTTTCATCCAATTCCAAACCAGAATCCTTCAAAAACTGCGTGTTGGGGGTGTGACCGATGGCGATGAACAAACCCTTGACTTCCAGAATCGATTCCGCACCGGTTTTTAGATTTTTCAGTTTTACCCCGGTCAGGTATTTTTCGCCCAGCACATCGCTGACCACCGAATCCCACACGGGCTGAGCCTTGGGGTTGTCCAGCAATCGCTTCTGCATCACCTTGGATGCCCTGAACTCGCCACGCCGGTGTATGACATAAACCTTGGACGCAAACTTAGTAAGGTAACTGGCTTCTTCCATGGCTGTGTCACCTCCGCCCACCACCGCCAAAGGCTGATTACGAAAAGCCGGGAGCGCCCCATCGCACACTGCACAGGCGGACACTCCCCCACCCTGCCGAGCCAGCCGCATTTCGTTATCAAGTCCCAGCCAGTTCGCACTGGCACCCGTGGCGACGACGATGCTGTGAGCCTGTATCGTTGAGCCATCGTCCATATGCAGCACCATCGGCTTGGCTGCAAAATCACAACGGAGCACATCTTTGGTAAGTGCCCGGGTGCCAAAGCGCAGAGCTTGTTCCTTGAACAAATGCATCATTCCGGGCCTTGCACACCCTTGGGAAAACCGGGGTAATTTTCAACTTCGGTGGTGAGCATAAGCTGACCGCCGGGGAGCTGAATCGAAGGCACCTGCTTGGGTTGCCCTTCGAGCACCAGGGGATTGAGGTTGGCGCGGGCGGCATAGATAGCAGCCGTCCAGCCAGCCGGGCCGGAACCAATGATGACAATTCGTTCAACGTTATTGGCATGTTCACTCATGGTGAATGGATTGTAGCGTCAGGCTGATGGTCATGACATGCTTTGATCATCGTGATGTTCTATCCATGGCAGCAGGTGATGTTTCTGTCCAACCAAGTTAAGCTTAGCGATCATGGCCACGACCAATCAGAAACTGGCGGCGTCTTCGCGCAGATGGCGGAGCTGATGCAGGTGCTGGGGATCGACTCCTTCAAAGTCATCGCCATGCAGCGGGCTGCACGCACCTTGGAAGAACTGGCCGATGACATTGCCCTGATCGCTGCGGATCCAGCCAAACTCAGTGCAATTCCAGGGGTGGGCAAGGGGACCGCCGGTCGCATCGTTGAATATCTTTCCACGGGTGCCATCAAGGATCATCAGGAATTACTGGCTCAGGTTCCGTCGGGGGTGATTGAACTGCTGAATGTGCCGGGGCTGGGACCCAAGACCGTCGCATTGCTTTGGAAACAGGCAGCTATCACCAGCATGGCTGAATTGAAAACCACCCTGGCAGGCAATCCGCAAAAATTGCTGGACCTTCCGGGGATGGGGGAAAAGAAACTCGACAACCTGCGTAAGAACTTGGAGATTGTCGCTGCCGCCAGCCAGCGTAAACGACTTGGCAAGGTTTATCCGGTGGCACGCTGGCTCTGCGCCCATTTGTCGGAGTTACCCCAGGTGAAGCAGGCCCAGTTTGCCGGGAGCCTCAGACGCAGCAGGGAAACGGTGGGGGATCTGGACCTGCTGGTGGCTGCTCAACCCGGTGCGGGCAAGATGACATCCAGCGCATCATGCAGGGGTTTATCGCATTACTCCCAAGGGATGTCACGGTGCTGGGGATGGGTGACACCAAGTGTTCGCTGCGTGCCAATGATGGCTTGCAGATCGATCTGCGGGTGGTGGAAACCGGATCATTCGGGGCTGCCCTTTTATACTTTACAGGCTCCAAGGAACACAACGTTCAGATGCGTCAGAGAGCCATCGACAAAGGTTACAAGCTCAATGAATATGGCTTGTATCAGGGTGAAAAGCTCCTTGCCGGGACCACGGAAACTGAAGTTTATGAAGCCCTTGGATTGGCGTACATCCCCCCGGAGCTGCGCGAAGGCCGTGATGAGTTAAAAATAGCTGAAAAGGGTGAATCACCACGATTGCTGGAAGTGTCGGATATCAAGGCTGAATTGCACGCCCACACCCGTGCCAGCGATGGCAAACTGTCGATCCGCGAGTTGATATTGACCGCTCTGGATCGTGGGTTTCATACCATCGCCGTGACCGATCATTCCGTGAGTCAGACTGTGGCCCATGGACTTAGCGCGCAACGACTGGAAGAACACATCACCCAGATTCGAGAGCTGGCGGCGGAGTTCAAAAAGCGCATCACCGTGCTGGCTGGCAGCGAAGTGGACATCCTCGCCGATGGCAGGCTGGATTACCCCAGCAGCCTGCTCAAGGAACTGGACATCGTCGTGGCCTCGCCCCACAGCGCCTTGAATCAGGACCCAGTCAAAGCGACCCTGCGCTTGCGCAAGGCGATTGAGAATCCCTATGTCACCATCATGGGGCACCCCACCGGTCGGCTCATCGGTCGGCGCGAAGGTCTGTCACCGGATTGGAAGGAACTCATCAAGGCCGCCAAGGCACGCGGCATCGCCATGGAAATTAATGCCAACTCCCATCGACTGGACCTGCGTGACACGCATGCTCGTGCCATGCGCGAAGCGGGTGTGAAGCTGGCCATCAATACCGATGCCCATGGCCCAGCCGATTTCGATGAACTGATTTATGGAGTTCTCACCGCCCGCCGGGCCGGTGCCACCCCGGTTGATGTGGTCAATACCATGAATGATGCTGCACTCAAAAAATGGATCACCTCCACCCGGCCCTGATGCCCCCCTGCTATCACCCGCAACTATTACACACCAAACCCCATCCATCACAGAAAACTAACCGCTGGGTATCAGTTTCTTTTCCGAACATCTGGCACGAACCTGCTTTTGGTTTACCATATTGCCCAACCTACTCACGAGGGATGTCTATGCAAATTAAGTCTCATTGGCAAGCGGGTCTGCTCATCGCTGGTGCAACCCTTTCATACTCTGGCAGCCTTGCAGAGGCTCAATCCACAGCAACCACGGATGATGTTTACCTGCGCGGTTATGTGCAGGCACTGTCTGGATCACGCAGCCCGCATAGGGCCACGGTAAAAATCCAGGCTGAACAGGGTGTGCTCATCATCGATGGCACGGGCTTGTCCGGCGAGGAGCTCACGCGCCTGATGCAAACTCTTGCCAATGTGCGCGGGGTGAAGTCGGTCAAAATGGCCACCGAACCATGGAGCGAAGCCGTCCCTGCAACCTCTGCGGGTAAGCCTTCTACGGATACTACTTCCTCCATGAACTCTGCTTTGTCATCGTCTGCGACTACCCACTCAACTCCGCCAGCAACATCCGCGGATACAACCCTGAACAATCCTTCTGACTTCGGCGAGCTGCCAACTCAATCGGCATGCAAATCTTCCCCAAAGATCGGCTGTTTGAGCCTTTGATCGGCGATCCGCGCGGCCGCATTTTGGTGCCAGTTACACCAGCTATCAAGGCGAAACATTAAAGGCCGTGGCCACGGTGAGTTTCGGTGAAACGCTTTCCCTTTACCGTGACGATGCCCCCGACTGGCTGGGCGGGCAGTGGGAATTTGTGCTTCAACCGGGCATCTTCGCGATTTTTGATCTGGATGCCCCTTCAGCCGATCTGGTCAACGCCGACTACACCATTGGCGGCGGCCTCGCCTGGCTCAATGGGCCATGGTCCGCCCTGCTGCGGGTTTACCACATGAGTTCGCATCTGGGGGATGAGTTCATTCTCAACAACGGCCTGACCCCCGCCCAGCGTGTCAACCTCAGTTACGAACAACTGCAATTGCTGCTGTCCTACCAGGCTGCGGATTGGCTACGCGTCTATGGCGGAGCAGGTGTGCTGATGAACACCGACCCGGCCAACCTCGACAACACGACCATTCAATACGGGGTGGAACTGCGTGCCCCCTGGCGCTTTTTGGAGGAGTGGGCCACACCCATTCTGGCCATGGATGTGAAGCACCTGGAATATCACGACTGGGATGGGGATTTTTCCGTGCGGGCGGGGCTTGAATTTGCTGACCCCCGGCTTGGTAAGCAGAGTTCACGCATGCTGGTGGTGATCGAGTATTACACCGGCCGCTCGCCCCATGGCCAGCTCTTCAACGAAAGCATCCGCTATCTGGGCGCGGGCCTGCATTTCTATTATTAATCTGCCCTCACAGGGAATCACGCAAACGCCGGTTGAAACATACCCGGAATGGTTTATAATGCCCCTTCTCATGCGGGTGTAGCTCAGTGGTAGAGCGTCACGTTGCCAACGTGAATGTCGTGGGTTCAAGTCCCATCACCCGCTTTTTCCTTTCTCTTGGCCAGTGGTGAACAACTGCAATCAAACTTGAAACGATCTCGCTAGTTGCTGCATAACGAATCAAACATTTCAGATCGGATCTAACACTTTCCCTGATTCAAAGACACTGGACGTGGCAGCGGCAGGTTGTTGGTTACGCCGGTTTTCTCCAACGGGTGGAGATGAAGCTTTTGTATCAGCAGGTGACGCATCACCCATTTTCATGAATACCTGTTCCGAGGGAGTAAAAATACTGGCCGAGTCAGAGGCGAGTTGAACCCGGTCATTGTGGCTTGCAGGTTAGCTGTCGGTGCATCCTGAGGGTTTGCCGCATGGTTACATGTTACCGCATTTGGCTTGAACGATGATCATTCAAAAACCAGCCGACAAACAACACATAATACTAACAATATTATTGATAATTATACTAATTACTAACAGCATATTATTAGAACCAGTCTATAGTGAATGCACTTCTAGAAGTTGTGAGTGGAGATGGATCAGGGTTACGGAAAAATTTAGCCCGCCTTGGGGACGGGAGAGATTGAAGGAATCAATTCACATAAGGTGGTCAGGCAACGTAGTCTGGCCCAAGGGGTTTTTATTTGGTTTTGCAAGGAGACTTGGAAATGGTACGCATGCAATTTTCGACGAAGACTCTGTTGATGGCGGCGATGATGGCCGGGGCAGCTGCTCCGGCGCTTGCACTGAACACTTTGTTTGATACTTTCACACCTGTGGCAACCTCCGCCCCAGCACTGCCAGCAGGCGATCCAGGCGAGGCAATGCCCTTCATACTGCCCATCGGATTTTCACAGATGACGATCGCAGACCGTTCCACACAGAACGGGCTGTTCCCCGGCTCCAACAGTGGAGCGTGGGATATGGTGACCTCTAATGAGAATGGCCCTGATGCGGGACGATATCTTTTCACGCCGTTTGAAACCAACACTGGTGGCGTGATGCGTGTGGACACATGGGACAGCAACTACAACACCCGCACGGTGACGATCGTCGCTCCCGGCACCCAGAGCTTTGTTGCAGCGATGCATCGCGTTGGACGCCCTTTGGCACGTATCTGACCGCTGAGGAATCATGGGGCACTGGCAGCTCACGTGGCCGGTTGTTTGAAGTGACCAATCCTCTGGCGGCTGGAGCTAACAGCGGCAATTTCGTAGCCAGGAACGTGATACCTCGCGTGTCCCACGAAGGCTTGGCGTTTGATGCCGCAAATAACATGTATTTCATCGATGAGCTCAATGGCGGATCGATCTACAAGTACGTGCCGACCAATCCCAACGCCGCCACCGGCGATGATTACTTCGGCGCCGGCCAGACCTTCGCCCTCAAGATAGGCGCGGGCGGCCAGTTCGAAGGCAACAACGGCCCGGCAATCACCGGCACGGGTGCATGGGTGGCTATTACCGATGCAAGCGGCGGCCCTCTGGCAGGTATTTCGGTACTGGCAACCGCAGTTGGACTGCCTGCCAACACCATTGATGGCCGAGCAACCGCGGACGTAGCGGCGGTCTTGGCTACCGGCTACAACCGGCCGGAAGACTTGGAGATGAAAACGCTTACCGACGGCACGCAACTGATGTTCTTTGCCACCACAGATTCAGACAATGATGCCACCAGCAGCAACGGCCGGGGACGTGTGTATTCGCTGAACCTGACCACCAACGAAGTGAAGTTGTATGCTGATAATTCCTCGATCAACAGCGCCACGGGCAATGCGGTCGGACAGCCTTGGAGCAATCCCGACAACCTGGCAATCGACAGCGAAGGCAACATCTACGCAATCGAAGACCAGAACGGCGGCGTTGCCAACATATGGTTCACCAAGGATGCCGACAACGATGGCGTGGCGGAATATGTCAGCGCTTGGGCGACCCTGCTGACTAATGGAGCCGAGCCCACGGGGCTGTACTTTGACCCCTTTAATCCCAACGTGGCCTACGTGAACGTGCAGCATCCAAGCAGCGGCAATGACCGGATGATCATGATCACTGTGCCTGAGCCGGCTTCCATGATGCTTCTGTCTATGGGCGGACTGGCGATGCTGGGCCGTCGGCGTCTGGCTTGAGTTGGAAAAAAGTGAATGTTACGTACTTCGAATCGGCGCGATGAGAATTGCGCCGGTTCATTCAAGCTGGAGGGTCTTGGGGAATAGTAAGGCTGGTGACCTCACGTATCCCTGTTAACCATGTTTCATTTACAAGGAGAAACACTATGCGTACGAACCTGTTTCAAACCATGACCATGGCAGGGCTGGCATGGGCTGCCAGTGGGCTACCGGCACTGGCGGACACTGGCTATCTTCAGACCAATCTGGTAGCCAGCGACGCATCGTACAATCCCACTTTCGGAGTCGATCCAAACGTAATCAATCCCTGGGGTATTGCACTGCGACCACCGGGTGCTGGAGGACATATCTGGCTGTCCAACGCTGGTACGGGCACCACAACGACCTACATCGGCGATGCCAATGGCGTACCACTTTTCCAAGACGGATTAAAGGTCATCCCCATCATCACCAGTGCCAGGGATATGGACCTGTTTGAAACTGGCAGCGATCAGGTGGCCAACGTGACCGGGCAAGTTTACAACGCCGCCAGCGATATTCCCGGCCAACCCGTGGAATTCCCTGTGAGCGGGCCTGCGGTCAATTTCAAGACCGATCCGCCCACGTCCGTGGGGATTGATTCAGGCTCATCCAAATTCGTGTTTGTGACGCTCGATGGCACCATCAATGCCTGGCGCACCGGCACCAATCCCGCCATGGTGGAAGCGGTGGTGATCAAAGATTATTCGCAGAACTACGCTTCAATCGGCTTGGATAAATTCCCGTCCTATGCCGGGGTGGGAATGACCACTGACGCTTTCACCACCGATGGTCAGGGCAACAAGATCGCCGACAACCGCCTTTATGCTGCGGACTTTGCCAACGGACGCATTCAGGTGTTCGACAACCAGTGGAACGACATCACCGAGCCGACCAAGTTCCAGCGCCCCGCTGACCTTCCCATCACCTATCACCCGTTCAATGTACAGGTGCTCAGCGATAACCGGGTGTATGTGGTCTGGGCGGAAAATGCGCTCGAGATTGATGATCCCACCGAGGAGATTCCAGGGCCTGGCTTTGGGCGTGTTGTTGCTTATGACCGTCATGGCAACATGCTGCAGGATTATTCCCAACACAGCACACTGAATGCGCCATGGGGCATCGCAATCGCTCCGTCAGACTTTGGCCCGTTCAGCAACGCATTGCTGGTGGCCAACTTCGGCGATGGCACCATTGCGGGCTTTGACCTGGTATCGGGTGCCGAACTGGGATATTTGAAGGATCCCGATGGAAATGTGATCAGCATTGAAGGAATCTGGGGCCTGACATTCGGCAACGGCGTGATGCTCGGTGATTTGAATGCACTCTACTTTACCGCAGGCGTTTCCGAGGAGCGTAACGGCCTGTTTGGCTCCCTAAGGCTTGTACCTGAGCCGGCGACGTTCTCGTTACTGGCTACCGGAGGCATGTTGCTCATCGGCCGACGTCGTAGGATTTGAATTACGAGATGATACCGAGAAGGGAGAAAGAACCGGCATGGTGTAAACCGTGCCGGTTTTTTCTTGGTGCGATAAGCGGGTAAGTTCCGGTGAGCATGTGAATACGCGTCATGGCGCACATCACCGTAGCTCAAAGGCCCTCGCTTACATAAATGGTCTGCTACAACCGCTTGTTAATTAAAT
>JAAUTM010000011.1 GCA_012031455.1 Phycisphaerales bacterium | reverse complement strand
TTTTCATCGTTCGCAACCCTGCAGCAAAGGTTTACTGCTAATGCAAAAATAGAACACTGACAATGCTAGGCCTCGTTTCTTAAAACGTCCAAATCGTTCAAACATTTGTTAATAATTATTTCCTTACATGGGCCTATCATTGATAAAAGTGCCGCTGTATGACCGAAATTCCCCGCTCATTAATTTATCGCAAGTCAATTATTTAAATATGTTTATAGACTATTTAATGGCCGTTAGATTGACGCAGCACCAAGGCTTGGCAGCCTGTGGTACGTTCATGGGATGCTTAAGGGGAAATCGCCTAAATCTGAGTATCAACGTGGTGTTGATCTTCCTTTTTTCAATGATGGGCTGTAGCCAAGCTGTCGTGGACAACGCGGCCAAACCAGCGTCGGCTCCACTTCATGAATCATTCACCTTTACAGATGCCATGCAATGGCATTTCAGCGGGATCGAGGGTGATGTTCAAGCCAACCAGCAGTCCGTGGAATTGCTACGTAGCCTGCTGGCTCAGCATCCGGATGATGCATTGACTCTGGCCTATTTCGGTTCCGCACGCTTGCTGCAGGCTCGGGAAAAACCACCTTTGCCGGAGTTGTTCGGCTTGAGCAAGGAAGGCCTTGCGGCCTTGGATCGTGCAGTCACCTTGGCTCCTGATTCTTTGGAGGTACGTTTTTTACGGGGCATGGCCTGTCGTCATCTTCCAACATTTTTCAGCCGTGCACAGCAATCCAGAGATGACCTTGCCATGGTGGCACAAACCCTCGTGAAGTCGGCTGACGACTCTGATGCTCCCCTGCCTCTTGACCTCCGGCTGGCAGCAGCAGCGCTGTATCACCATGGGCTGAATCTCGAAGCTACCGGGGAAACTGAAAAGGCCATGATGTATTGGTCACTGGCACAACAACTCGGCCCGGACACCCCTGGCGGAAAAGCTGCCGCCACGCACCTCAAGCCCTGAGACAGCTTCATCTTTATTCAGTGCAATTCGCCTCAACCTTAGACTGCTTGCCAGTGCCTGGTTCACTCGATCCATCGTTGCGTTACAATCGGTGTTTTCAATCCACCGAGGTTTACAACATGCTGTCGCTGCAAAAGAACCGTGGTCAGGCTCAACCCATCTGGACCGGTGCCGCCCCCCGGAAGTCCTACGGAAGACCCTCAGGGTTTATCCAAGCCCGCTTCCAATCAGCCCGGCGATTATCCCACCATCACCCCGTATCTATTGGAAGATGGCAAGCCACACCCGATGATGCTGGTGATGCCCGGTGGCGGGTACGGTGGCCAGGCGGAACACGAGGGCCAACCCATCGCCCAAATGTTCAATGATGCTGGTTTTCATGCCGCGGTGCTGCACTACCGGGTGGGGCCACGCCACCATCACCCGGCCATGTTGAATGATGTCCAGCGGGCTATGCGTCTGCTCCGCCAACATGCCAAGCGTGGAACATCACCAGCGGCGCAAACGGACAACCCTTGGTAGGGGCTTTGGGGTTTTCCGCTGGCGGGCACCTTACCGCAACACTGGCAGTCCACTGGGATCACTACCTTTGTGAAGTAGACGATCTGACAGTAAACATCAGCGCTCGGCCGGATGCCGTGGTACTCTGCTACCCGGTGATTGACATGGACCAGCACCGCCATCGAGGGTCATTCAACAACCTGATGGGACCGGTGGCAGATGAAAAACTCGTGGATGCTTTGTCTTGCCAGAAACAGGTACGCAGCGACAGCCCCCCTGCTTTTCTCTGGCACACTGCTGATGATGGTGCGGTGCCCGTGCAGAACAGTCTGCTTTATTTTTCCGCCTGCCGGGAGAAACAGGTGCGGGCTGAGTTGCATGTGTATGAATCCGGCCACCACGGCATGGGACTGGCGGATAAACACGAAACCATACGCTCCTGGACGACGCTGGCCTGCGAATTTCTCAAGCGTCATCTTTCGTAAAATCCGCATCCCTGCACTTGCGTAAGTGAACCATGCAAATCTTTGATGGGCATCTGGACCTGGCGATGAATGCGGTGATGTACAACCGCGATCTCACGCTGTCACTAGCACGATTACGAAACTACGAAAAAGAGATCAAAGCCCCACGAGATGAACACAACCGCAGTGATGGGCGGGGGACAGCCACTGTCACCTTCGATGAATTGCGTCGTGGGCAGATCACCCATTGCACCGCCACGATTTTCACCCGTGCCAAACCAGGCGCCACTGCTCTTGAGGGTTTCTTGCGCTCCGGTGATGACTCATCCAGCCCCACCATCGCAGCCGCACTCGCTCACGCCCAGCTTGCCTATTACCAGCAGCTTCATCGCTCTGGCCGAATGCGTATCCTTCGACAAACGGAGGATTTCACTCCCTCCCCACCGCATCAGCTGACCCTTTGAAATGCGTCCTGTTGATCGAGTGTGCCGACATGATCACCCACCCCGACCAACTGTATCACTGGCATGAACTGGGTGTACGCGCGGTGGGACTGACGCACATCCCCGAGGGGCGCTGCGGTTTTGGCAACGCTCAGGATGGGCCGCTGACACGGCTGGGTGTGGCCCTGCTGGAGGCCATGGGCGAATTACGCATGGTGCTGGATGTGTCGCACCTGGCGGACATCGGCATGAGTCAGGCTTTTGAATTGTTCCCCGGTTCCATGATGGCCAGTCACAGCAATTGCCGAAGCCTGGTACCGGGCATGAGGCAGATCACCGATCAACAAATCAAAACCATTGCCTCGCGCCATGGTGTTGTGGGTGTTGTGCTTTCCGTAGCAATGTTGGCAACTGGGATCAATCGTGAAACCCATCGGCGGGAACAGGTGACCCTCGATCATGTGGCCCGGCATATCGACCACATCTGCCAGCTCGTGGGCAGCGCGGAACACGTGGGCATCGGATCCGATCTGGATGGCGGGTTCGGACAGGAATACGTACCCCATGAAATCGACAGCATCGCCGACCTGCACCGCATCGGCGAAGCATTGCATCGCCGGGGTTACAAGGATGATGACATCCGCCACATCATGTTCGGGAACTGGCACAACTTCTGGCAACGCAACATCCATCAAGAACAGCAGGGCGGAATCGCCGGCGAATCACCTTTCAAGCCGTGATACATACCCGTCCGATAAACAGTTCGTGCAGGGAACAGAGCGTGTTCCGCAGTCACTTGTGACATTCGGCCGATAACTTCAGTGTTATCCATCCGATTGTCTTTGTGGCGGCGTCTCCGATACACCCTCCCCCTGTCACGAGCCTTGTTATGAAATACAAAAGCATTCAATCTCTGAGTGTCTCCCTGCTGGTTGCGGGTATGTTTGCAGGTTGCAGCACGACTTCCACCAGCACTAGCAAAGACCCTGCTGCCACGGCTTCCATGCCCCCGTCCATGCCGCGTTCCCTGGTGGCCCCCACCAACGCCGACACCACCGCATCAACCAGCATCGAATCAGAACCTTCACGCATATCACCTTCAGCGTTCCACTTGTTTGGTCAGCTACCCACTTCCTCTGCCATTCAGACAAGCGATGCCGCGTTGGACAACCTGCGCCAGGTGACCAACTCCGGCGAAGGGGACGATTTCGATCCGGCCATTGACCCAGCCGGGAAATACATTGTTTTCGCATCCACCCGTCATCGGCCCACGCCTGATCTTTACCTTCAGGCTGTGCAAGGTTCAGCAGTAACACGTCTGACCGATGACCCAGGCTGGGACACCATGCCCACCTTCAGTCCTGATGGACAGAAAATTGCCTTCTGCTCCAACCGCAACGGGAACATGGATGTCTATGTGATGAGCCTCGAAGGCGGGCAGCCCGTGCAGATCACCAGCGACCCGTCCCACGATATTCACCCCAGTTTTTCCCCCGATGGAAAACATCTGGTTTACAGCACCCAATCCCTTTCCTCCGGCCAATGGGAACTGGTGGTGGTTGATCTGAACATGCCCGGCCAGAAACATTATCTGGGGGCGGGGCTGTTTCCCCACTGGTCGCCCAACGGCAACAAAATCGTCTTCCAGCGCGCTCGTCAGCGCGGCACACGCTGGTTCTCCATCTGGACCATCGATTATGTCAATGGTGAAGGCCTGCACCCGACTGAACTGGCTGTTGGCGCCAATGCCGCCTGCCTTACGCCACATTGGAGCCCCGATGGCAAATTCATAGCTTTCTGCACGGTGATGAATCCTCTGGACAACCCTGGTTCCACCCCTGACACGAGTACCAAACCCGCTCAGGCGGACATCTGGATCATGCATGCCGATGGCTCAGGCCGGGTCAATCTCACCGCCAACCCACAGATCAATACCCAGCCGGTTTGGGCCAGCGATGGGCAAATCTATTACGTGAGCAGCCCCGGTCAATACGACCCGGAAACCATCTGGTCCCTTCGCCCTGAACGCGCCATGGCCGCCCTGCAGCGCACACAGGCTGGCAATCAGATTACGACCACGATTAAGCCCGCTCCATCCGTTCAACCCACCCATCAACCTACTCCGGCTATCATTGCACCCGTCATGCCGGTGATCACCAACGCCGCCCCGCCCGCGGCTACGCAAGCAGCCCCTGTGACTCAGCAAACACCTGCTCCAACCCAGCCGCAGGCCTCGGTATCGGTGGGTGATACCCCCGCACCGGTGGTAGCCACAAATTTGATCCCTGCTGCACCGATGACCCCCGTTGAAAACGATGGTCAGGGTCCCGGAATGTCGCGTTCCGTGGAAGTCCCCGAGAATTTCGGCCCATGAAAATGTTGTATCAGCGAAGTTGTGAATTAAGGAACACCCTCAGCGCACCAGCGCATGCTCGATTCTGATTCGTCCCCGGCAGCGGAGGCTGACCGGCTTAAAACTCAGGCAGGATGCCATGACAAGTGCAAAGTTTATTTTCGCCTGCAATCGGCGCCAGCCTGCGGTGCTGTCATGGCTGATCAGCACCGTGGTTCTCGTGGGCCTGTTCAACTTGCTTCTGTCAGGTTGTGCCTCAAGCAAGCCTGCGGACGAATTGCAAAGCCCTTATCCCACACGTCATGTGTGGGCGGTGGCACCGCTGTCCAATCTGTCGGGCAGCCTCTCCGCCGACGGTCTGGCTCTTGCGGATCATCTGCATCGTCAGCTTGAAAATGCTGGCAACCTTGATGTGCTGCCGGTCAACCGTGTCATCGGTGCCATGGAAGCTCTTGAGCTTCGACAGATCACCACACAGGCCCAGGCATTGCAACTGCTGCAAACCCTTGGTGTTGACGGCCTGGTGGTCGGGGCTGTTACCGCCTACGACCCCTATGATCCGCCCAAAATCGGCCTGACCCTGGAGCTTTACACTCAGGAAAAAGTCGATCAGTACGATGCGGAGAAACTCCGAGCACTAACCCGCCAACCCACCGAAGATGGACCGGGCGGGAACCAGTGGTCTGCCGTATCGCAGCCGGTGGCAGTCACAGGCTCAGTACTGGATGCCTCCGACCCGCGCACCCGTGCAGCCCTTGAAAAGTATGCCGCCCAGCGTGGCCCGCAGAACGAGCGTGATGCCTGGCGACGCTACCGCGTCAGCATCGACCACTACAGCGAATTCGTTGCCTATGTGATGAGCTACCGCCTGCTTGATGCCGAACGAAAACGCTTATTCCCTCACAACCCCATCGCGAAGCAACCCGCCGATGAGCCTTTC
The DNA here is from genome assembly GCA_012031455.1 of Phycisphaerales bacterium. The sequence continues at coordinate 5,545 of JAAUTM010000011.1, read as the reverse complement.
GATTGGAAACCGATCACCGATCCGGTGATACGTAAACTCGAATACATCGTCGAGTAATACACCAAAATTTCAGTGAGTATCCCTTGACTCTGTTTCCAGGTGAAACAGGGCAAAGGGAATCTCATTCCATCAGACCAGAAGCGCATAGCAGCGCTAATCGTGTCCTTGGTGATGTCACTTACGCAATCCGACGACTTCAGCAGCGGGTCGTCCTGCTAAATCCGAAATTCGAAATACTTCGTCTATCCCCCCGAATCGCCTGTTGCATTCTTTTGTATTGGAAGGAGCCTTGCTATGGAAAGTTCACTGATCGCCCAGTTCGCCAACTACCTGCGTTTTGAGCGTCATTTCTCCCCTTACACTGCGCGCTGTTACGAGGCCGACCTGCGCCAGTACGTTGAGTTTCTCTGCTCTGAACTGGTTCATGCCCAGCCATCGGGCACTGCGTCGGGCGAACCGGCTCCCACCGTGACTTTGCCTACCGAATCCATCACCGGTTCAGTGGCAATCGCTGCCCCGGTCATGGCGGAGACTCAGGTCGATCTGCGTATCAAAGCTGCGGACCCCGTCTCCCTGCGTGCCTATCTGGCCCACCTGGATAGTTTCGCCTACTCCACCTCCACCGTGGCCCGCAAAAATCGCCACGCTGCGATCCTTCCACAAATGGCTGACCAAACGCAGCAATATTCCCGCCAACCCCCATGCTGCTGATCCGCACCCCCAAACAGGCCAAACGCCTGCCCAAGGCCATGGGTGTTGATGATGTCGAAAAACTGCTTTCCACCCCCGATGCCCGTGAAACTCTGGGGGCCCGTGACCGAGCCATTCTCGAAACCCTTTATTCCACTGGTGTGCGCGTCAGCGAACTGGTGGACCTCAACCGCAACGACATTGAACTCGATGAAACAAACCATCCATGTCCGTGGCAAGGGCAAACGTGAACGCATCGTTCCTCTGGGCAGCCACGCTCTGGCAGCCATCCGCCATTACATCCTCTTGCAGGAAGGCGACCAGCGCTTTGCCTTTCTTCGTGAACGGATGATGAACAACCCCAACGTCCCGCTGTTCATCAATAAAAACGGAGGCAGGCTCTCCAGCCGAAGCGTTCGCCGTAAGCTCGACAAATATCTGCGCCTCTCCGGCCTGGACCTTTCCATCAGCCCGCACACCCTGCGTCATTCCTTTGCCACCCACCTGCTGGACAATGGGGCCGACCTGCGCTCGGTACAGGAACTGCTCGGCCACCAGTCGCTCTCCACCACTCAGGTTTACACCCACCTGTCCAGCATGCGTCTTCGCACTGCATACGACCAGGCCCACCCCGTGCGGTGTAAATCTATTGGCATGGATGCAGGCTGACCCACGAATAAATCTTTATCTTGTAAATCCAACTCACACCACCCACCCCGCCGATTTTGCTGCGGGGTTTTTATTGAAAAGCCACCCGACTGGCGCGCTGGTAATCTGTGCGGATGAATCAAAAGGTTCAAAGCCCAAGCCGACCCGATACGCCTGCCATGCCCCGGCTACCGCTATGGCTTTATCTGGGGTTGTCTGCGCTATCCATGCTCATGCTGGCCCTGTCGTTCCCCAAACCAGGCTGGTGGCCACTCATCTATTTCGCTCTGATTCCCATGGGCTTGCTCGCCCTGTATGCCCCCTGTGCCCGCAGATTGTTTTGGACCACCTACTTGTCAGCTACCTCGGCTGGCTGGTGATGATGCGGTGGATGATCCCCGTCACCTTCGGCGGATGGTGGGCCATGTGCATCTACCTTGGATTGCACTTCCCCGCTGCACTTTTGGTCTTCCGAATGCTGGTCAAACACTGGCGAATTCCAGCCACACTTGCCCTGCCCATGGCCTGGGTCAGTTTTGAATGGCTGCGAGGGCACTTCCCCTCCGGTGGCTTCGGGTGGTACGCCTTGGGTCACGCCCTGGCACCCTGGCAGGTATCCCATGAAACCCCCACGATCGCGCAACTTGCCTCCATCTTCGGCGAGATGGGCATCAGTTTCCTCGTGGCAATGACCAGCGGGTTTTGTATTGATGGAGTTCGCTTTTTCTACTCATCACGATACAAAGATACAGCCTCGTGGCGGAGTATGAATTCAAGATATTTTATTGTGGTATCAAATACATTCATTTTATGTTGGGGCCTAGTTTTCTATTTTGTCTATCAGCAGGCAATTCATCGACCATCCTCATCCACCTGGGCCAGGGCAGCCGTGGCCGTGGTGCAGACCAACCTCCCGCAATTCAACAAAATACAACCCACCCCCGAGCGTTTGCAGGAAGAATGGACGGAACTACTATCCATGACCCGGCAGGCAGCAGAGGAATTAAAAAAAACACGAAGGGATGCCCCGGTTCGTTTTGTGGACGGAAACGGTGGTACCACGACCACTGGATGAAGGATCACTGAAGTACATCGACGATGCGGAAAAGGGATTGCCCGGCAGTGCCTACTACCATCAAAGTATCATCCAACTCACTCGTGAACTTGGCATACACCTGATGGTCGGCACGCCCTGGTGGAATTGGGAAACCTACCAAGGCGAAGATGCACGCAATTATGTTCGTCCCGCCGGGGCTTTCAATGCTGCGGTGCTGTACCGGCCCACCGGCCAGCGTGATCCTTTGCCTTATCAGAAAATGCACCGCGTGCCCTTTGGTGAATACGTGCCCTGGGTGGAAGATTGGCCCTGGCTCAAACGCCAGTTCATTCGCCATCTTACCCCCTACGAATTCGATTACACCCTGCAACCCGGCAAGTCGCTGGTGGTGTTTGAAATACGCCCCCTCTCCCCCCGGGAGAGGGTCGGGGTGAGGGCCAAGCATACGGTTGAGGAGCCTTTGTCAGATACATTGACCAACACAGTCACTACCGGAGGCTCAGCCATGCGGGATAGTGATCAACCAAACCACGAGCAGGAGCGAGCGGCGAAGAAAGACGCATCGACCCCTGCGCAGAAACCCCTTCGTGTGGTGACACCGATCTGTTTTGAAGATGCGGTTCCGCGTGCATGTCGGAGACTCGCCTATGACTCGCAGGGAAATAAACGTGCTGATCTGATTGCCAACCTCCACCAACGATGGCTGGTTTGCCCGCAGCCACCAACCCTGGCAGCATCTGCAGATCGCCAGCCTGCGCAGCATCGAACTTGGCATGCCCACCGCCCGTGCCGTCAACACCGGGATCAGCGGGTTTATCAACAGTTCCGGTCGCATTGAGAAACTGGTTGTGACCAATGGACTGTCACAGGATGTGGCCGGGGTGGCTATCCATGAATTAGCCCTTGATCCGCGTTCCACGTTCTATGGCAAATGGGGCGACCTGCCCATCCGTTCGATGGTCATGATGACCGGGGCACTCCTGTTCATGACACTGATAAAAGTCCGGTTCAGCAGAAAGCCAGCAACGACCAAATGATGACTTGTTATTAACAAAAGTGTGGCAAGGGTCACGGCGACGGATTTCATGCAATGCAGTAAACTGCATCCACAACTCAGGGGAATGACTTTATGAAAATCCATGGTATTCAATTCGGGTTCATGTTCCTTACACTCAACCTGCTGCTACTCACAGGTTGCCAGCCTGCTCCGCAGCAGGGCAGCGGCGGATTGACCTACCCGACCGCACCAACACCTGGCAATGAAATTGCCGACCCGCGTGGGTTCCTTTTCGAACATCGCGCCAAGGCTCTTGAAATTGTGCAGGCTGCTGCCGAAAGCCCCCTGGCTGGCTTACGTACCAACGCCTTGGAAGCTGCGCAGGATATGCCCGAACATGCACGCGATATGCTGGCTCAGGGAATACGTGACGATAACCCGGCAGTGCGTTTCGTGGCCCTCACCGTCATGGGTAAGTTGCGATTGTCATCGCTTATTCCTGATGCTCGCGCCAGGTTGCAGATGGTAATGAATCCGTACGGGCAGCTGCCCTCGTTGCTCTTCGCCGCTGTGCGGTAAAGGTGGACATCTCCCCGCTTGCCAGCATGCTCTCCAGCCCCAGCCCGACCACCCGAGGCAACATCGCCATGTTGCTGGGCTTGTTGGGGGAACCCTCAGCCATCCCGATGTTGCGCGAAATGGCGCAGGTGAATCTGCCCCGTGCTTCGCCCACGCAGGAACGCATCGTGCGGTTACAAATCGTCGAAGCCATGCTGCGATTGGGAGACGATTCGGTGATTGATGCCATGCGTGCTTACGCAGCCTATGCACCGGAGGATGAAATCCGGGTGGCAGCCGTGCTGATGGTGGGTGAACTTCAGGACCGTCGTTTTGAAAAAGCCATCGAACCCCTGCTGGGCACACCGCCCGTGGAACAGCAACTTGCTGCCGCTGCCACCCTCGCCCGCTTCGGCAGGGAAGATGGCCTGGATGTGGCCCTCAAGTCCGCCCAATCCAGCAGTCCCCTGCAACGCACTCAGGCGGCATTGACTCTGGGGCTTTTCAAAAATCAGAAAGCAGCCCGGCAATTGGCCCTGATGCTTGATGACAGTGAGGAAGCCGTGCGACTGGCTGCAGCCTCAGCGGTTCTTAAGTACAGTAGCGGTCGTGCGGGGTAAACAGGTTCGTTCCAAATCAGTCAGAGTCACAAACGTAATCGCGTGGTGTTTACTGATGTCCAGGTTGGTTGTTATAAATCAACCGCTCACCGCCACTGGTGCCGGGGATACTTCCGCTGCAATTCCTTCTTGAGCACCGGGTAAAGATTTTTCCAGAATCCCCCCAAATCTTCGGTCATCTGCACGGGGCGATAATTGGGGCCCAATATTTCCAGCCTCATTTTCACCCGACCCTGCGCGATCGTCGGTGTCTCTTTGAGTTCGTAAAGCTCCTGAATTTTCGCCAGGCCGGTGGGTGGCTGGCCTTCCCGATATTCCACTTTCATCTTCATCGGTCTACCCTTCCAATCCAAACCCGGCAGCTTGATACTCGTCGGAGCCATGCGCTCGACCCAATCCCGGTCCTCCCATGACAGTGCATTCTTCAGCGCTTCGAGCACCGGCAACTCTTCCACCTGACTCGCACGCACACAGCCCTGACACATCTCTGCATAAATCACCCGCATGTCATCCCCGTCATAACGCAACAAGTTTTTCTCCGGGAACCATTGCGCCAAGCATCGCACCCGCACCAGCCACTGCTCCACCTGCTCGTCCCAATGTTTGAGCCGGATATCGCCTGCCACCAGTTTCTCGGCCAGAAGCGTTGCCGCCTGAGTGTCATCGGGCTTTGCTCCCCGCGCTTTTTCCTCAAGCACCAAATCCTCAAAGCACACCTGTTCCACCATTTCCACAGAACGCATTGGCTCGTTCCACTGAAGGACATGTTGGACTTTGACACGCTGCGGGAATTGCTCCCTGAGCTGATTGACAGTCACCCTGCAAGCCAGCCCAAGCTGTGTACGTGGCCCGCCGGTGAGCAGGGCGCTGTCTCTGCTTTGCCTCCGTGCAGCCGTACGCTGACCGCCCACTTCCACCACCTCCAGCGCCATCACCACCCCCGGCGACAAACAGCGTCCCCCCGATGAATCCGCC